>DASZLL010000049.1:0-7028 GCA_035552395.1 Acidimicrobiales bacterium | reverse complement strand
CTTCGACGTCTTGTCGACCACGGCGAACGTGTGCGCCAGCACGTCCTTATGACGGTGGATCGGATCCTGTTCGAGCGCCATGGCCGGCAACTCGGGCAGGAACTCCTCGGCCAGCCCGTTGCGAACGACGAACCACAACGCCTTCGACGGGACGTCGACCATGATCATTTTGTCGAGCTCGTCGCGGATCCGCTCGGCCGACACGATCGACAGCCGGCCGTGCATGTGGCGCACGGCCTCGATGAGCGCGGGATCGGGCTCGAGCGAGAAACGGGCGGAGAAACGGGCGGCGCGCAACATGCGCAACGGGTCGTCGCCGAACGAGATCTCGGGGTCGAGCGGCGTGCGCAGCCGGCCGGCGGCCAGGTCACCCAGACCGTCGAAGGGGTCGATCAGCTCCATGTCGGGCAGTCGGAGCGCCAGGGCGTTGATGGTGAAGTCGCGCCTCGACAGGTCGACGGTGATGTCGTCCCCAAACGTCACCTCCGGCTTGCGCGAATCGGGGACGTAGGCCTCGGCCCGATGGGTCGTGATCTCGTAGACGCGGTCGCCTTGGCGGCACCCGATCGTGCCGAAGCGTGCCCCCTGGGTCCACACATCGTCGGCCCAGCCCCGAACGAGCCGCTCGATCTCGTCGGGACGGGCGTCGGTCGTCAGATCGAAATCGGACCCTTCCCGGGCAGCCCCGGGGAACAGCGCGTCACGCACGGACCCACCGACCAAATAGAGCGTCTTTCCGGCCGCGGCAAAACGGCGCGCCAACTCTTCGGTGGCATCGACGTAGGGGCGGAAGCGCTCGGGCACGGACGTGGACTGCACCCGCCCACGGTAGTGCGCCCTCTAGCCTCTCCCTGTGTCGATGCGCTGGGGCAGGACCGCCCTCTGCTCGCTCGCCGTGGTTGCTCCCGCACTCCTCGGCACCGCACCCGCTGCCGCCGCCGGCCACTCCGGAGGCGCCCAGGCGGCCGTCGCGCGCGCAACGGCGGACGCTCCCCCGCTGACGTTGGTCACCCAGACTCCGTGGGTCACGCCGTCCCTGCCGTGGTTCAACGTGTCGTTGGACGTCGGGTCATCGGAAGGGTCGGCATCCGGACTCCAGGTCAGCATGACGGTCTATTCAAGGCTCGACAGTTCGTCCCAACTTCAGCAGGCGCTCGGCAACTCACCCGACGGCACCGTGCTCCTGCGCGAACCCAACATTCCGGTCACGAGTGGCAGCCAAGGCTCCACGGCATCCGTCTGCGTCCCCGTGCAGCGCGACGAGCGGGACACCCTTCCGGCGACCGGCAACGGTGTGTGCGTTCCCGGAAGCAAGTCGCTCGACCTGGGGTGCACACCACTCAGCGGCACGTGCGGCGATGTCTATCCCGTCTCGTTCGCCCTCGACCGCAAGAGCTCGACGACACCACTCGCCCGCTTCACGACGTTCCTCACGTATCAGGAGGCTGGTCTGCCGGGTTCCATAAGCCGCACAGGCGGCCAGCTCCGTGTTGGCCTCGTCCTGCCGGTGGCGAACAGCGCCACGGCCGGAATCGTCGCGGCGGCGCTGGCCAACCAGCGAGACGTTCCGGCAACGCTCGCCGTGAACCCGGCGGGTGTCGGGATGTCTGGCCCGTCGGCGCCCAAACCAGGGGCCCACGCCTTCGAGCAGGTCAGCGCCCTCGGCGGCGAGCAAATTCTGGACCAGCCCTACGTCCCTGTCGATCTCGCTGCGCTATCCGAAGCGGGTATCGCCAGCGAAATCGGGGCGCAGATCACGCGGGGCGACGAGGTGCTTCACGCGGCGGGTCTTCGGCCCACCACCAGCACCTGGGTCGATACCGCGACCTCGTTTTCTCAAGGCGACGGTGCCGACCTGGCCACCGGGCTGCAAAAGGCGGGCGCCTCCAACCTGGTCGTGAACGACGGCGACCTGGCCAGTTTCGGCCAGAGCAACCTCACTTTCGCCCAGCCCTTCACGCTTGACCTGGGGCACGGGTCCACCGTCACCGCCGTCGCTGCCGACTCGTCCCTCGGCGCGCGGTTCACCGCTGACCCGAACGACCCGGTGCTCGGTGCCCAGCAACTGCTCGCCGGGCTGTCCTTCGTCCATTTCGAAAATGCGTCGCTGGCGGACTCCCGTGGTGTGGTCATCACCCCGCCGTCGGGTTGGCATGCCTCGAGCACCTTCCTCAAGACGCTGCTGGCCGGGCTGAGCGGGAACGCTGCCCTGAGCCCGGTCACCCTCGACCAGCTCTTTTCGCAGGTACCCACCGGCGGCAACCGCGAGCCCTCCACTCGGCGTCTGCAAACGGGGTCGGCGACCCGGGGCATCTCGCACGTCGCCGCCACCAAGATCGCCCAGGCTCGCCTCCAACTCTCGTCGTTCTCCGCGGCGATCACCGGCCGTCCACCCGAGATGCAGACCCTGTCCGACGACCTCTTGTCCACCGAGGCGAACGACCTCAGCACCGCCGGCCGAACGGCTGCACTGACGACCTATCAAAAGGCATTCGCCGCCGAGACCGGAAAGATCAGCCTCGCCACCGAGGAGACCGTCACCTTCACCGCCCAGCAGGCGTCCATCCCCATCACTGTGCTGTCGGCGGCGCCCTACCCGGTCACGGTCGTGGTCACGCTGACCAGTGACAAATTCAACTTTCCCAATGGCGCGAGCCACCAGCTCGTGCTCGACAGGCCCACCACTTCGTGGCGGTTCACCGCGCGAGCCCGCACCTCGGGTGACCGCTTGCCGATTGACGTCAGCCTGCACACACAGAACGGGCATCTCCTGCTCGCCCGCACGGTCCTGACCGTGCACTCGACCGCCATTTCCTTCGTCGGCGTGGCGCTCACCGTCCTGGCCGGCGCCGTCCTCCTCGTGTGGTGGGCGCGCACCTGGCGGCGTTCCCGCCGCCAGCGCCTGCGGGCGCACTGACGTGGCCGCCGCTCGCCGGGCTCGCGCCCTTCCCCTACGTACCGCCGCGGCCTACGTCGCCGTCGGCACCGGCGTCTCGCGCGTCACCGGCCTCCTTCGCTTCGTCGCTTTGGCCTGGGCGCTGGGCCAGACGCCCCTCGCGGACTCGTACAACCTGGCCAACACCACGCCCAACATGCTCTACGACGTCGTGCTCGGCGGGGTCCTCTCGGCCACGTTCATCCCCGTCTTCGTCGATCGGCTGGCCAACCGCTCCGAGCGCGAAGCCTTCGACTCCATCTCCTCGGTGATCACGGTTTCCGTCGTCGTCCTCTTCACCACGACGATTGCGGCGCTGTTGGCCGCGCCCTACCTCATCGACGCCCTGACCTCCCTCGATACACACGGCCATCCCGCCCAGCTCCACCGCGTCCTGCTCGAGCGGCAGGTCGCCACCACCTTCCTCCGTTGGTTCGTCATACAGATCGCCGCGTACGGGCTCTTCGCACTCGCCGCCGCGCTCCTTAACACTCGCCGCCGCTTCGTCGCCGTCGCATGGACCCCGATCCTCAACAATTTCCTCTGCATCGGCATCCTCGTGTGGTTCGGTCTCTGGGCCGGCCACGGGGCCTCCCTGGCCAGCGTCGAGCAGCACCGCGGCCAGCTCGTCCTGCTCGGACTCGGGACCTCGCTCGGCGTCGTCCTCCAAGGCGTCGCCCTCATCCCGAGCTTGCGCCAGGCCAACCTCAAACTGGTGCGTTGGCGCTGGAACCCACGCGACGACGCCCTCCACGACGTCGCCCGGCTCGGCGCCTGGACCTTCGGGTTCGTCGTCGCCAACCAGCTCGCGCTGTTCGTCGTCACCATCCTCGCCGGGTCCGTTTCGGGATCGGACCCGGTCTCCTCGTACACGTATGCCTACGCCTTCTTCCAGCTGCCCTACGGGGTGATCGCCGTGACCGTCATGTCGGTCGTCGCGCCCGACCTGGCCGAGAAATGGTCGACCGACCAGACCGAGCCGTTCCTTCACCGGATGAGCGGCGGGCTGCGTGCCGTCCTCGCCCTCGTCATCCCCTCGGCGGTGGGCATGTTGCTCTTGGCCAAGCCGGCCGTGGCGCTCCTCCTCGGCATCGGTCACAGCACGCCGGCCGAGACGTCGACGACGGGCGCTGCCCTGGCGATGTTTGCCCTCGGTCTGCCCGGCTTCTGCACCTACCTCTATTTCGTCCGCGTGCTCCAGTCCATGCAGCGCACGAAGGTCGCCTTCTACCTCTACCTCGTCGAGAACGCACTCAACGTCGTCCTGGCGCTCGCACTCGTCCACCCCCTGGGTGTCCGCGGCCTCGCGCTCTCCCTCTCCATCGCCTACACGGTGTCGGCCCTCCTCGCGTTGGCCGTGTTCCACCAGTGGTTCGGCCGCCTGGCCGCGGCTGAGACGTGGGCGCCGCTGTGGCGCGTCGTCGTCGCTTCCGTTCCGATGGGCCTCGTGGTGCTCTTGGTCTCCAACCTGTCGGGCTCCACCAGCTTCGTTGGACTCCTCGCCCGCGTCGTGGGCTCCGTCATCGCGGGCGGCGCGACCTTCGCCGCCGTGGTGATCTGGCTGGGCCGTCGCCACGATGCCGCCCGGCGCCGTCCTCCACCTCCTCCTCCGCCCCCCCCGCCGCCGGCGCGCCTGGTCGGCTCGTCGCGCCCGCGCATCGTCCCGTACCGTCCCTGACCGCACGTCGTGCACCGTGCGCGCAGCCTGCTGACAACCGGCTCCCCGTGGCAGACTCCGTGCCATGCCTGGCGTCCACATCGTCACCGACAGTGCCTGCGACCTGACCGACCAGCTCGTCAAGGAGCACGGCGTCATCGTGGTCCCGTTGACCATTCGTTTCGGGACCGAGGAGTTCGAGGACCGCCGTCAGCTCAGCCCGGCGGAGTTCTGGGACCGCTGCCGCGGCAAGGGTGACCTGCCCCAGACCGCGGCACCGTCGCCCGGCGCCTTCCAGACCGCGTACCAGCAGGCCGTCGACGAGGGGGCCGAGGCCGTCCTGTGCCTCACGATCTCTTCGAAGGTCTCCGGCACCTTTGCCTCGGCCAAGACCGCAGCCGACTCTTTCTCCGGCGCGCCCGTGCGCGTCATCGACACCTTCTCCTTGACAATGGGGCAGGGGCTGCTGGTCATCGCCGCCGCTGAGGAAGCGGCCGCCGGCGCCGGCATCGACGACATCGTCGCTGCGACCGAGGACCGCATCGGCCGCACCCGGATCTACGGGGTGCTGGGCGGGCTCGAGCACCTCCAGCGCGGCGGGCGGATCGGCGGTGCCCGCGCCCTGCTCGGTTCGCTCCTCAACATCAAGCCGGTGATCCAGCTGAAGGACGGCGAGGTGGCCGAGGAGTCCAAGCAGCGGACCCGGGGTCGGGCCATCACCTACCTCATCGACAAGGTCAAGGCCGACGCGCCGCTCGAGCGCGTCGCCGTGGCGGACGGTGCCTGCGACGACATCGCCGAGGTCACGGCCAAGCTCGAGGACCTCGCCACCGAGCACCCCCTCGTCTCCGTCGAGCTCGGCCCGGTCGTGGGCACCCACGCCGGCCCGAACACGGTCGGGGTCTGCTACATCATCCCTGCCAGGAGCGCCGGAGCCGCCGAGAACCCCGGGTCCGCCGGGTAGTCTCACGCCGTGGCTGAGAACGATCTTTCCGACGCGCTGTCCGCTCGTGCCCTCGACACGATCGACTCGGTGGTGGCCACGGTCAACGACCGGGCCGTCCGCCCGGCCATCGTGGCCGCCCGCGCCGTCGTCTTCGGGGTCATCATCGCCGTGGTCGGCATCACGGTGGTCATCATGTTCGCCATCGGATTCATCCGGGTGACGACCCTGGCGGGCCACCGAATCTGGGCGTCGTACATGGTCCTCGGCCTCATCTTCAGCGCGGCCGGGGTCATCTTGTACTCGCGCCGGGGTGTGCCACCCGATGCCTGAGCGCCGCAAGGTCGTCGTCATCGGGAGCGGGCCGGCGGGCCTCACCGCCGCGCTGTACAGCGCGCGGGCCCAGCTCGAACCGCTCGTCTACGAAGGTGAACCCTCGTCAACGAGCGACCAGCCCGGGGGCCAGCTCATGCTGACGACCGACGTCGAGAACTACCCCGGCTTCGTCGACGGGGTCATGGGCCCCGAGCTGATGGGCATGATGCGGGCCCAGGCCCAGCGCTTCGACGCCGAAGTGCGTACCGAAAGGGTGAGCCGCGTCGATGTCTCCCCCTGGCCCTTCGAGGTCTGGGTGGGCGACCCCAACGCCGACGAGCCCACTGCGCTGGCGGACACGCTCATCATCGCCACCGGCGCCCGCTCCCTCATGCTCGGCCTCCCCAACGAGGGGCGGCTCCTCGGCTACGGCGTCTCGACCTGCGCCACCTGCGACGGGTTTTTCTTCCGCGACCAGCACATCGCGGTCGTCGGCGGCGGCGACTCCGCCCTGGAAGAGGCGCTGTTCCTCAGCCGGTTCGGCTCGAAGGTCACCCTCATCCACCGGCGCGAAGAGCTTCGGGCCTCCAAGATCATGCAGGACCGCGCCCGGGCCAACCACAAGATCGAGTTCAAGTGGAACAGCACGGTCACCGACGTCTGCGGGGACACCAAGGTGAGCGGACTGCGCCTCCGGGACACGGTTTCCGGCGAGGACTCCGAGCTCGATGCGACCGGCCTCTTCGTCGCCATCGGCCACGAGCCCAACACCGCGCTGCTCAAGGGCCAGATCGAGTTCGACGACATGGGTTACGTCAAGACGTTCGACGGCACCACCCGGACCAACGTGAACGGCGTCTTCGCCTGCGGCGATGTCCAGGACCACTACTACCGCCAGGCGATCACCTCAGCCGGATCCGGCTGCATGGCCGCCATCGACGCCGAGCGCTGGCTCGAAATGATGGGCGAGTAGGGGTCCAATCCCTGGTCGGGAACAGAACCGGGGGTCCCGACGTTGGACCTCGTGACAAGGAGAAGGAATGAGCGAGAAGATTGAAACCCTCACCGACGCTACCTTTGACGAAAATGTCAAGGGTTCTGACGTCCCGGTTCTGGTGGACTTCTGGGCCGAATGGTGTGGCCCGTGCAAGATGATCGCCCCGGTGTTGGAGGAGATC
>DASZLL010000048.1:0-9970 GCA_035552395.1 Acidimicrobiales bacterium | reverse complement strand
CTAGACCAGATTGTCGCCGCCGAAGAGCTCGGAGACCGAGGTGTCCTCGAACACGGCGTCGATGGCGTCGGCGATGATCTTGGCCACCGAGAGCACCTCGAGCTTGTCGAAGGAACGGTCCTCGGCCACGGGCAGCGTGTCGGTGACCACGACCCGAGAGATCGGCGCCGCCTTCAGCCGGTCGACCGCCGGGTCCGAGAGGACGCCGTGGGTGGCCATGGCGCAGATCTCCGATGCCCCAGACTCGGAGAGCAGCTCGGCCGCGGCGCAGATGGTCCCGGCGGTGTCGATCATGTCGTCGATGAGCACGCAATGGCGGCCCTCGACGTCGCCGATGACGTGGCGCGCCTGCACCTCGTTATAGGTCCCCCGCGGCCGCGTCTTGTGGATCAGGGCCAGGTCGCAGCCGAGATGCTGGCTGTAGCGCTCGGCCACCTTCACCCGCCCGGCGTCAGGCGCCACGACGACCACATCGTCGCCGAAGTGCTCCTTCATGTACGCCTCGAGCACCGGCGCCGCCACCAGGTGGTCGAAGGGTGTGTCGAAGAAGCCCTGGATCTGCCCCGAGTGCAAGTCGACCGAGACGACGCGGTCGGCACCGGCCGCCGAGAGCATGTCGGCCACCAGCTTGGCGGTGATCGGCTCGCGCCCGGTCGACTTGCGGTCCTGGCGCGAGTAGCCGTAGTACGGGCACACCGCCGTGATGCGCT
The DNA here is from genome assembly GCA_035552395.1 of Acidimicrobiales bacterium. Lineage (GTDB taxonomy): Bacteria > Actinomycetota > Acidimicrobiia > Acidimicrobiales > RAAP-2 > Bog-473. The sequence continues at coordinate 9,260 of DASZLL010000048.1, read as the reverse complement.
TGGCCGACGCGCGCTTGGCCGCGTCGATCATGATCAGCTGCTCCATGAGTGAATCATTGACCGGGCTCGCGTGCGTCTGGATGATGAAGACGTCGCAGCCGCGGATGGAAATGTCGTACTTGCAGTAGATCTCGCCGTTGGCGAACTCCCGCAGGTTGGCCTGCCCGAGTTCGACCCCCAGATGCCCCGCGATGTCCCGGGCCAAACTGGGGTGGGCGCGGCCGGAAACGAGCTCGAGACGTCGACGCGGGATTAGCTCCACACGCCAGACGCTACCGCCCCGTCGTGGGCGAGGTCGGACGTGCCCAGCCCGGAGCGCCCGGCACCGCACCGACGAGGACCGATCGGGCCGGGATCAGGCCCCGGGCCCCGCCAAGACTGAGTGAGGTGGCAGCTCCGCGCCGGCCGCCACCTCGGCGCCGGCCTCGATCACGCTGTAGGGACCCACCCGCGCGCCGTCGCCGATCGTCGCCCGGACGCACGTGCTCGCCTCGACCACGGCTCCCTTGCCCACCGTGGTCTCGGTGAGCAGGCTGTTCGGACCGATCTCGGAACCGGCGCCCACGCGGCACGCACCGCGCAGGATCACCCCGGGCAGCAGCGACACGTCCGCTTCGAGCTCGGCCTCCGCGTCCACGTAGGTCCGCTCGGGGTCCCACATGGTGACGCCGCGCCGCATCCACCGCTCGTTGATGCGGTCGCGCAGCTCGGCCTCGGCCACCGCCAGCTGGGCCCGGTCGTTCACTCCAGCCGCCTCCATCGAATCGGGCAGCACGAGCGACCGCACCCGGTAGCCGGCGCTGCTCAATACCGCGACGGCGTCGGTCAGGTAGTACTCGCCCTGCGCGTTCGCCGGGCTGAGCCGGCGCAGCGTCGGCGCCAGGATGCTGCGCCGGAAGCAGTAGATCGAGGTGTTGACCTCGTCGATGTCCCGCTCCTCGTCGGTGGCGTCGGCCTCCTCGACCACCCGGGCCACGTCGCCGTCCTTGCCGTGGACGACCCGGCCGTAGCCGGCCGGGTTCTCCACCACCGCCGTGAGCAGCGTTGCGCCCGCGTCCTCCACCCGGTGCGCGCGCACCAGCGCGGCCAGCGTCTGCGGCCGCAGGAGCGGGGTGTCACCCGGGAGCACGACCACGTCCTCGCCTTCGTCGTCGTCGTCCGGCAGACCGGTCAGTCCGACGGCCAGAGCGTCGCCGGTGCCCGAGCGGGTCAGCTGCTCGACGAACTCGATCTCCATCGTCGGGGGCGCGTGTTGCACGAGCGTCTTGGTGACCCACTCGCCGCGGTGCCCGACGACGACCACGACCCGCCGGACATCGATCTCGGCCATGGCGTCGAGCACGTGCAGGATCATCGGTCGGCCACACAGCAGGTGCAGCGGTTTCGGGCGCTCGGATCGCATGCGCGTGCCCTCGCCTGCGGCCAGGACGACGGCGGAAAGTCGGCGGCGTTCGGGCATCGCCGCATTCTTAGCCCGCCGGGCCGCCCGGCGTGCGTATGGGACACTTCTGGGGTGCCGGAGGTGAACCCCTACGACGAGTTCGGGCTGTTCCACGAGAACGCCGCCGAATACGGGCTTCCCTTCGACGCCGCCCCTGACGTGCGGCGCGTCGACGTCGAAGTGTCCCCAGGCCGCCGCGTCTCGAGCCTTATGTGGGGCGCCGCGAGCGGAAGCCCTGAGCTGGTGCTCGTCCACGGCGGGGCCCAGAACGCGCACACGTGGGACACGGTGGCGCTCGCCCTCGGCAAGCCGCTCCTGGCGGTGGACCTGCCGGGCCACGGCCACTCCGACGGCGGGCCCGACGGGTCCATCTCGGCCACCAGCAACGGGCGGGACCTCGCCGCGGTCGTCGCCGAGCTCGCGCCTGGCGCGCGCGGCGTCGTCGGCATGTCGCTCGGCGGCATCTCCTCGCTCGCCCTGGCCGCGTTTGCCCCCGAGCTCGTGCGGGCCCTGGTCCTCGTCGACGTCACCCCTGGGGTCAACGCCGAGAAGGCGGCACCGATCACCAACTTCATCAACGGCCCGGCGAGCTTCGACAGCTTCGACGACCTGCTGGCGCGCACGATCGAACACAACCCGGGCCGCTCCGAGTCCTCGCTGCGACGCGGCATCCTCCACAACGCGGTCCAGCGCGAGGACGGCAGCTGGGTCTGGCGCTACGCCCGCTTCCGCTCCGAGCCGTCCGGCGCGCACCCCGAATTCGGCGACCTGTGGGAAGCGGTGTCCGGTCTCACCATGCCGCTGCTCCTCGTGCGCGGCCTGGCTTGGTCCGTGGTGGACGACGCCGACGTGGCCGAGCTCTTGCGCCGCCAGCCCGAAGCGTTGGTCGTGGGCGTCGAGGGAGCGGGCCACAGCGTCCAGGGCGACCGGCCGCTCGAGCTGGCCGCAATCCTGGCCGAGTTCTTCTACCCGGCGGGATGATGGACACGCGCGTGTGGCTCTCGCGGCGCGCCCTGAAGTTGCACGCGGTGATGCTCATCGTGGTCCCCGCGTTCCTGGCGCTGTGCATCTGGCAGATCACCCGTGCCATCGGCGGCAACAGCCTGAGTTGGGCCTACGTCTTCGAGTGGCCGCTCTTCGCCGCGTACGCCGTCTACATGTGGTGGCGCATCTTGCACGAGAAGCCCGAGCCGCTGGCGGCGACAACGGAGAATGGCCTCGCACCCGCCTCGGCCGCCTCCCGACCGCCCGTTGAGGCCGCCGCTGAGGACGCCGAGCTGACGGCGTACAACGAGTACCTGGCCCGCCTGGCCGAACAGGACCGGGCCGCCGGCCGCTGACCGGCGGGGAACGCTCCGGGGGGAGGGCTCGAACCTCCAACATCCGGCTCCAAAGGCCGACGTTCTGCCGATTGAACTACCCCGGAATGGGAGAAGCGCCCGCCAGAGGTTAGGCACGATGGCGGCGCCGGGCGCACACCGTCGCCGCTGCTGCGCCACGAGGTCGGCGGCGTAACCTCGCCCCGTGCGCATCCTGGTGGTGGACGACGACCTCGCCGTCCGCCGTTCGATCGACCGCGCCCTACGCCTCGAGGGCTACGACGTGGTGACGGTCCCCTCGGGCGGGGAGGCGCTCGAGGAGGTGGCCCAGACGCCGCCCGACGCGCTCATCTTGGACCTGGGCCTGCCCGATCTCGACGGATTGACCGTGTGCCGGCGCATGCGATCCGCCGGCGACGACACTCCGGTCTTGATGCTGACCGCGCGCGATGCGGTCGACGACCGGGTCCAGGGCCTCGATGCCGGCGCCGACGACTATCTGGTCAAACCGTTCGCCCTGGCCGAGCTCCTCGCCCGCCTGCGGGCCTTGTTGCGGCGCCGCTTCGAGGGCGAGGGGGGCTTGTTGCGTGTCGGCGACCTGACCCTCAATCTCTCGACCCGAGAGGGCCAGCGCGGCGAGCGGGGCTTCGCGCTCACGCGGATTGAATTCGATCTCCTCGAGATGTTCCTGCGCCACCCGCGGCAGGTGCTCACGCGCGAGGTGCTGCTCAACCGGGTGTGGGGGTTCGATTTCGACTCGGGGACCAACTCGCTCGCCGTCTATGTCGGGTACCTGCGACGCAAGCTCGAGGAAGGGGGCGAGCCCCGCTGCATCCAGACGGTGCGCGGGGTTGGCTACGTGCTGCGGGACGCGTGACCTTTCGCACCCGGCTCGTGCTGGCGACCACGATCGCCGTCGTCATCGCCGTGCTCGCGGCCTCGAGCGCCGCCTTCCTCGTTGCCCGGAACACGCTCCTGCAGGCGGCCGACAACTCGCTCACCACCGCCGCGCAGAGGATTATCGCCGGCCAGGAGATCGGGGCGACCACGGCCACGCTCGGCCAGGTGATCGATTCCAGCGCCGCCGTGGTCTCGGGTGGCGGCCTCCCCGTGACCGGTGAGGTGCGCCTCGTGGCGGTCAACCTCGCCCCGGCCTTCTTCGCCACCGTGTTGGTCGACGGGAACCCGATGCGCGAGCTGGTGGAGCACCTGCCCAACAACACGCCGGTCGACTCGGGCATCCTCGTGCACGGCGGCGCGCTGCAGATCGCGACACTCTTCAACGCTAACTCGGAGCTCAAGTCGCTCGCTCTCCTCCTCGGTGTCGTTGCGCTGATCGGCGTCCTCCTGGCGGTCGTGCTGGGGTGGCTCGTGGCGCGCACGGCGCTCGTCCCGTTGAACTCGCTCACCGACACCGTCGAGGACGTGGCCGAGACGACGGACGTGTCGCGTCGTCTCTCACCCGGAGGGTCCGATGAGCTCGGCCGGCTCCGGCGTACCTTCAACCGCCTCCTCGAGGCGCTCGAGTCGTCGCGGCGCGCGCAGAGCCAACTGGTCCTCGACGCGTCACACGAGCTGCGGACCCCGCTCACCAGCCTGCGGACGAACCTGGAGGTCATCCGCCGCGTCGACGAGCTGAGCGCCGAGGACCGTTCCGTCCTCGTCGACGACGTCTTGGTGCAGCTCCAGGAGCTGACCGACTTGGTCGGCGACCTGGCCGAGCTCGCCCGTGGTGACCAGCAGCCGGCGCCACGCGAGCCACTGCGCCTCGACCTGCTCGTGCGCGAGGCGGTGAGCCTGCAAACCACCCACGGTCGCGCCAAGGACGTGACGTTCGACCTCCGCGCCGAGCCCTGTTGGGTCGAGGGCCACGCCGACCGGCTCGGGCGTGCCGTGGGCAATCTGCTCGACAATGCCCGCAAGTGGAGCCCGCCAGGCCAGATCGTGTCGGTCGAATGCCGCGAGGGCGTCGTCGTCGTGCACGACCGTGGCCCGGGCATCTCCGAGGCCGATCTACCGCACATCTTCGACCGCTTCTATCGATCCCCCGCCGCGCGCGGGCTGCCCGGTTCGGGCCTCGGTCTGGCCATCGTGGCGCAGGTCGCGAGGACCGAGGGTGGAACCGTCACAGCCGAGAACGACCCCGCCGGAGGTGCCCGGATGGCGCTGTGGCTGCCCACCGTGCCCCGGGCCGAGGACGGGAGGCCCGACGAAGACAGGCCTCCCTGATTTCTTCGATCTTTTTTATGGGATCCCCATCCGGGCCCAAGGTCGTCACCGCACACTGGGAAACACCCGCCGGTGGAACGAGTTTCCGCCACTCGGCCACCGGCGTCGCCGGCAGGGGCGGATCCGCACCGTCCCCTGCCGGCGCCTCCCTCTCTCTCCCGAGCTCCCCTCAGTCGGCCGCGATGAGTTCGATCCGGTTGCCGAAGGGGTCGTCCACGTACGCGCCCTGGCCCGGGTCCCGCTCGGGGTTCGGTCGCACGGCGACACCGGCGGCCGCACACGCGGCCTCCAACTCCGCCAGGTCATGGACGACGAAGGCAGGGTGCGCCTTGCGGGCGGGCCGGAAATCCTCCTCCACCCCGAGATGGACGGCCACGTCGCCGTGCCGGAACCAGCAGCCGCCCCGGACGGCCAGCGGCGCGGGCTTGGGGACGCGCGCCAACCCCAGCACTCCCGAATAGAAGGCCTCGGCCTGCGCTTCGAGGCCGGGTGGCATGGCCAGCTGCACGTGGTCCAGACCCACGATCTCGAACCCCAACGCCGTCTCCTCGGGCCTGCCCGGTTGCCGCGCGACCTGGCAGTCGGGCACCGGGACCGCTAGCCTGCCGCACGACATGGGATCACTGATCAAGAAATAAGAGATCCCATAATCCGGCTGGTCCCAGGCACGGGAACCGTGCCCACGGATCCTGAATCTACCGAGGACCTGATCCGACGGTTCTGCCGGGAACGCTGGACCAATGCCACCACAGTCGAGCGCAACGAGTACATCTTGCTCAGACTCGTGCGAGACCACGGGTCTCGGCCACTCGGAGACCTGACGCCCACAGACGTACTCCGCTGGTGCGCTGGTGCCGACTCACAGCGCACGTTGGCGAACAACACGATCAGGGGTCGCACAGCGGTCGTCGCCACGCTCCTCCGCTGGTGCGCACGGTCGGGCATTCCCGCACCTGCTCCCGAGTATCTGACGGATGCCGACAGCCCCTTGCGCCAATTCCGGCCCACCTATGGGAAGGCACAATCCCAGAATCCGCCTTGTCCGTGGCCAGTTTGAAGTCCCCGCTGGTGGCCAGAAAAGTCCCCACCCCTCAGGATGAGTGATTCGGTTTCGCGAAGCCTAGGGTTTCCTCCCTTCGCGCGCTTCTTTCATGCGGAACGATTCGCCTTCGGTGACAACGAGGACGTTGTGATGGAGCAGTCGGTCGAGCAGGCTGACGGCCGTCGAGTGGTCCGGCAAGAAGCGTCCCCAGTCCTCGAAAGGCCAGTGTGAAGCGACGCCCAGTGAGAGGCGTTCGTAGGCGGCGGCGACCAGTCGGAAGAACAGCTGTGCCCCGGTGTTGTCCATCGGTGCGAAGCCGATCTCGTCGATCAAGATCACGTCGGCTTTGAGGATCTGCTCGAGGACTCGGCCCACCGAGTTGTCGGCCAGACCCCGATAGAGCGTCTCGACCAACTCGACCGCGCTGAAGTAGCGGACCCTGAAGCCGGCGTCGATGGCCTGATGGCCGAGGGCGATCAGCAGGTGGCTCTTGCCAGTTCCCGCCGGCCCGACGAGGCAGAGGTTTTCTTTGGCTCTGACCCATTCGAGACCGGACAGATAGTCAAACGTCGCTTGCTTGACCGAAGAAGCCGCCACGTCGAACTCCTCGAGTGTCTTGATGACCGGGAAGGAAGCAGCTTTGAGCCGGCTGGCCGCGTTCGACGCATCGCGCGACGCGATCTCGGCTTCGATGAGCGTGCGCAAGAACTCTTCAGGCTTCCAGCGTTGCGTCTTGGCCGTCACCAACAGTTCGGGTGAGAGCGCACGCATGGCCCGGAGTCGCAGCCGTCGGAGTCCGGCTTCGAGATCTGGCGGGAGCGCCGGAGCGTCGGTGCTCATGATCCTTCCCCCATGGCGTAGTCGGCCAGCGAGCGGGTCGGGACGAGTGGGAGCTCGACGATGAGCGCTTCGCCGGGTGCGGCGGGGCGCGGGATGCCGGTGCCGGCCTCGATGATCGAACGCACGTCGTGGGCCCGGAACCTCCCGAACGAAACGGCGCGTTCGAGGGCAGCGATGAGGACGTCGGCACCGTGCGCGGCCTCCATCTGGGCCAGCTCCTTGAGGTCACCTTTGAGTGAGGTCATGCCACGTGCGGCGGCACCCTTGAGGAAGGACTCGGCCGCCGGCCCGAGGGCGCAGAACGCCTTCTCCGAAGTGGTCTTGGGCCGCACGGCACGGGTCGGCATGGGCCGGGGCCCGCCATAGTGCTCATCGAGAATGGAGGTCTCACCAGGGGCGACGAGGTCGTGGGAGGCCACGATCTCGCCCAAGAACAACATGAGAACCCGGCCGTCTTGGGCGACGAGCTCGACCTGGCGGCCGATGTGGACGTTGGGCACCGAGTAGCGGGCCGAGCCGAAGCGGACACAGCTGAGTCGATCGACCTTGCGCAGCACCAACTTGGCGATCTGGGCCCGCAGTGACGGAAGCGTCCCCATCAGCTCGCGTTCTTTGTTCAGGCGCTCGAAGGGAACGGTGCAGATCTCCGAGTGCATGACGGCGTTCACCTCGTTGCACCACGCCAACCCCTTGTCGTTCGCATTCGCAAGGTCGGCGACGCTGAGCTCTTCGGGGATCATGAGATCGGACTTCGCGTAGCCAACGAGGTTCTCGACCAACCCCTTCGACTCGGGGTCGGCCCCCTCGCAGAAGTCCGGCCGGAAGCCGTAGTGTGTGGCGAAGCGCACGTAGGCCGGTGTCGGGATGACCAGACCGGCGACGGTGCCACCCTTGAGGCACCCCATGCGGTCGGTCAGCGCTGTCTTGGGGACCGCTCCGAGGTACTCGAAGCAGCGGGCCAACGCGGTCATGGTCGACTCGGCGCCCAAGTTGTCGGCGAAGTACACGAAACGGACCCTGCTCCACGCCATGACGGCGCAGAAGACGAACAGCGGTCCGATCTCGCCCCAGTCAAAGACCAACATGTCGCCCGGCGACCAGATGCCGGGGCGTCGTCCCCGGTGGTTGTCCCTGCGCCACTCGGCCTTGACCTCGGCCACCAGCCGCCGCAGATTGCGGGGCGAGCCCTCATACCCAGCGGCCCGCACTATCGGCAAGAGTCGTTTGGCCGACATCTTCCCCTTGGTCCGCTCCACCCGCTCGACGACAACGTCTCTGACGGTCTCGTAGTTGTGTGCTCCGGCGGGCAGATGCCCTTTTTCAACGGCTTGGGCGTCGAGAACTGAACGCTTCACCGTTTTGGGTGTCGTCCCGCACATCTCAGCTGCGGCTCGATAGCTGCCCGTCTCTCGATAGGCGGCACGCATGTCCATGTCTTCCCTCACTGATTTCATTGGAGTGTCCCTTGGTCGGTGCGGCGGTTGGGTTGCACCGCCACCGTCACCGGCCAGGGGGCCTCTTCGGTGGATGCTTCAGTGAGGGGTGGGGACTTATCTGGCCACTAGCGGGGACCTACTTGGCCACGAGCGGGGACTTATTTGGCCATAACCGGGGACTTTTTCGTGGCCACGGACAGACTACGAACGACATCGCGCTTGGGTCGAAACACTTCAAGCGAGGCGATATGGGTCTGCTTGCCGAGATGGGCACAGCGGGCGGCATGGTGGTGAGCGCGATTACATCGACCGCAGGATCAGGGATTCGCCGGGTACGACCACGCCTCCCCGCTGGAACCGAATGGTTGCTCTTAATCGTTACGGGTCTTCTCGTTGCATGGTGTCTTCAATCGTCGGAGCGGCGACACCGATTGGGTGCAAGGTCGTCGCAATCCCGTGAAAGATCGGTATTTGCGCTCGCTGGACGTCAATACAATTTGGCTTGACGGTTGGAATGACCTTCCAGCCTTCTTGATGAGGATCAATCCGGCGAATGAGAGCACTGAGTCCTTCAGAGCGAATCTGTGATCAGCTCTTCAGCCCTTGAATCGAGAGACCACGAATCGCCTTAACGACTTAGAGTTCTTGAATGGCATCTGCTTCGCATTGAAGTGTCCTTCACGATTTCTCTTTCGTTGTCGTTCTACCGTTACCGCATAGGTTCACCATTCAACCGGATGCTGTGATCCTTCGACTACAGCGATTTCTCTTCTTCGGAGAGTGGAGAGATCACGTCCGCCTTGACTGGCCAGGAGGTAACCTCGTGTCCGTCGGGTTGGCTACGGGATTTGCAGCCTCATTCTTTCTGTCTGGACTCATCGGGGACGCCGAAGCGGATGGGCGGTGGACTGGGCGATGCGCGAGAACCTCAGAAGGCCAGCGGGCCGTGCCGG
>DASZLL010000047.1:0-13983 GCA_035552395.1 Acidimicrobiales bacterium | reverse complement strand
TGGTGACCGCAGCGGTGAGCGGCCCCGGCCTCGATCTGCTGCACCAGCTGGCCGAGCTCGTGCTCGACTCCTGGCTCGACCAGCCCACGCTGCGCATCTACAACTCGAAGCAGCTGGCCGAACGGGCGGCGGCGGAGGGCGCGTCGATCGTCATCGTCGAGAGCGACGTGTGCGGCGCCGAGCTCTACGAGCAGCCGATCACCGCGGTGTGCAGCTGCCGGGGCGACCCGACCAACGTCGACGTGGCGGCGGCCACCGCGGCCGGCGTGCCCGTCCTGCGGGCGCCGGGCCGCAACGCGGACGCCGTGGCCGAGCTCGCCGTGGCGCTCCTCTTCGCGGCCACCCGGGGCGTGGTCCCCGCCGACCGTGACGTGCGGGAGGGCGAGATCTACCGAGACGGCAAGATCCCTTACCAGCGCTACCGCGCCTGGGAGCTGGCCGGCAAGACCGTCGGCCTCGTCGGCCTCGGCGCGGTCGGGCGGGCCCTGCGCTGGCGCCTGCGTGGCCTCGGGATGGACGTGCTGGCCTACGACCCCTACGCGCCGGACGCGACGAGCACGCTCGACGACCTCTTTGCACGCGCCGACGTCATCTCCATCCACGCGCCCGTGACCGAGGAGACCACCGGCCTGATCGACGCGGACGCCTTCGCCAAGATGCGTGACGGTGTCGTCTACCTGAACACGGCGCGTGCCAAGATCCACGACACCGACGCGCTGGTCGCCGCCTTGGCGTCGGGCAAGGTCGGTGCGGCGGGGCTCGACCACTTCGAGGGCGAACACCTGGCCACCGATCACCCGCTCACGACGTTCCCCCAGGTGGTGCTCACCCCGCACATCGGCGGAGCGACGTACGACACCGAGTCGAACCACACGCGCACCATCGCCGAGGACCTCTGTCGCCTGATGGCCGGGGCGCGCCCTTTGCACATCGTGAACCCCGAAGTCCTGCCGCGCTGACCGGCGCCGGCGCATCGCAGCTGACCAACACGCAGCACTGACATGTCCGCCCGTCAGCCGACAATCGTCGCCACCTCCATCGGCTTCCAGGTCGAGGGCCCCGACCCGGCGAGCATCCGCCCCGGTCCGTCCTACCGGATGGCCGCCGATCTGGCGCGGGCGGGCGACCACCCCAAGGTGTGCATCCTTGCCACCGCGCTGGGCGACGATCTGCCGCGCCTGGCCGCCGCACACAACGCGTTCGCCAAGAGCGGCTTCATCAGCTCGCACCTGACGTTGTTCCCGATGCCGAATTACCCCGACGTGCGCGCCCATCTGCTCGCCCAGGACGTGATCTGGGTTGGCGGCGGCAGCACGGCCAACCTGCTCGCCCTGTGGCGCCTGCATGGACTCGACGTCATCTTGCGCGAGTGCTGGGAAGCCGGCGTCGTCCTCAAGGGAGTGTCTGCGGGGTCGCTCTGCTGGCACGTGGGCGGGACGACTGACTCGTTCGGTCCCACGCTCCAGCCCGTCACCAACGGGCTCGCGTTCCTCCCCTACTCCAACAGCCCGCACCACGACGCCGAGGAGCAACGGCGGCCGCTCATCCACCGCCTCATCGCCGAGGGCACGCTCCCCGACGGCTACGCCACCGAGAACGGCACGGGCCTGGTCTTCTTCGGGACCGAGCTGCAAGACGCCTTCACCGAGGTCGAGGGGAAGGTGGCGTCTTCGCTCACCCGGGTGGGCGACACCACGCGCGAGGAGGCGCTCGAGACCCGCTTGCTCTGAGTCGCAGCCTCAGGCCGCGGCGCCGGCCCAATCCGACCCCGCGTGGACGGTGTCGGTATCCCGGCCCGAGCGCAGGACCCGCCCCGGCGTGGTCCCGGTGAACTCGCCATCGCGCACGATCTCGGTCCCGTTCACGAGGACGCGGCCGATGCCGGTGGCCTCGGCGTAGAGCCGGCTGGCGCCGCCCGGCAGGTCGTCGCGGGTCCGGATGGCGCCGTGGCCGACCGCGGTCGGATCGAGCACCACGACGTCGGCGAACGCGCCGCGCACGAGGCGGCCCCGGTCGCGCAGCCCGTAGAGCCGGGCCGGGATATCGGTGAGCTGGCGCACCGCCTGCTCCCAGCTGAGCAACCCGCGCGCCCGCACGCCGTCGCCCAACATGGACGTCGAGTAGATGGCGCCGCACATGGTGTCGAGGTGCGCGCCGGCGTCGGACCCGCCGACGATGGCGCGCGGGTCCTGCCAGACCTGGGCCCGGAAGGCCCAGTCCCCCTCCGACTCGGGGATCGGTGGCCGCAGGCCCGTGCGCAGCCCGTCGGCCACCACCGCGTCGAGCAACGCGTCGAACGGCGGGACCCCGCGCTCGGCCGCCAGCTCGCCGACCGAGCGCCCCTCGAGCCCCGCGTTCTCAGCTGCGAACGTCTCCGCGAAGATGAGTCGATCCCAGACGGCCAGGTGCCGCAAGATGCCGGCCTCGTCCGACTGCGCACCCGCATCGAGCCGCCGGCGCGTCTCGGGGTCCGAGAACGCAGCCATGCGCTCGTCGACGGGCAACGCGAACACCTCGCGCCACCCGGGCAGCCCGTCGAGGATGGCGCCGTGCTCGAAGCTCAGGCGCAGCTGCATGGTGTGCGGGAGCGTCAGGGCCAGGACGGTGGCGCCGCGCTCGGCCGCCGCCGTACCCGCAGCCAGTTGACTCCAGGCGCCGTCGGGGTTCATGGCCGACACGCCGAGCACGTTCCAGTTGACCGGGCGGTCGGCCAGCAGCGACATGGTCGCCATGAAGTCGATGTCCTCCTCACTGAACCCGTTGAGGCAGCCGGCCACGATGAGCTCGAGGGTGGTGCCGTCGTGGTCCCGCACCGCCGCGGCCAGCCGCTCCATCTCCTTGCGGGTCGCCGCGCGCGACGGCACGGGCTGGCCGTCCCCGTCGTTGTGCGTGTGCACCTGCGACGTGGAGAAGCCGAGCGCGCCCTCCTCCAGAGCCGTGTGCAGGGCGGCCACCATCGCCGCCACGTCGCTGGGTGTCGCGTCGCCCCCCACGGCGCGCTCCCCCATGACCAGCCGGCGCAGTGTCGAGTGGCCCACGAGGAACCCGGCGTTCACCGCGATGGCCCCGTCGAAGCGGCCGAGCCACTCCCCGAACGAGGTCCAGTCCCACGCCAGCCCGGCCCGCAGCGCGGCCAGGGGCATGCCCTCGACGCGCGCCATCATCCGGCTGATGTAGTCGGCGTGGTCGGGACCGAGCGGCGCCAGGGAGAAGCCGCAATTGCCGCCGAGCACCGTCGTCACCCCGTGCAGCGGGGAGGGGCTGGCGTTGGGGTCCCACGTCAGCTGCGCGTCGTAGTGCGTGTGCAGGTCGACGAAGCCCGGCGTCACGAGCAGGCCATCGGCGTCGATGACCTCGGCGTCGCCGGCCGCTGCGCCCGCGTCGGGGCCGATCGCCACGACGCGCTCGCCCTCTATCACGACATCGGCGCGGACCGGTGCCGCCCCCGTGCCGTCGACGACCGTGCCGCCCCGGATGGCGATCGTCATTGCGGGGCCCCCGACGAGCCCTGCCCCGGGCGGCTCACGCGGACCCGCTGGCGGGCGTAAGCCTGCATGCCCTCGGTCCCGAGCTCCGCGCCGAAGCCGGACTGCTTCCAGCCGCCCATCGGCGCGTACATGTCGATGGCCGAGATCCCGTGCGCGTTGACGAAGACCGTTCCCGCCTCGAGCCGCCCGGCCACGTCGTTGGCCAGCGCCCCGTCGTTGCTCCACACGGAGGCGCACAGTCCGAAGTCGGTGTCATTCGCCGCCGCCACCGCGTCCTCGATTTCGCCGTAGGGAATGATCGGCAGCGCCGGGGCGAACTGCTCCTCCAAGACGATGCGGGCATCGGGCGGCGGGGCGACGACCAGGGCGGGCGAGACGAAGTAGCCGCCGGCCGCGACGTCGTCGCCGCGCACGCGGGCCGGGCGGTGCACGGCCGCCCCGGCGGCGGCCGCCTCGGCGATGAAGGCCTCTACCCTGTCCCGGGCGCTCTCGGTGTGCACCGGTCCCATGGTCACCTCCTCGACCAGGCCGTCGCCGACGATGTGATGCGAGAGGCGCTCGGCCAGCGCGGCCACCACCTCGTCGACCTGGTCACGGTGGACGTAGAGGCGCTTGATGGCCATGCAGATCTGCCCGCTGCTATCGAAGGCCGCGCCGACCAGGCGATCGGCCAGCTCGCCGTCGATGGTGAGATCCGGGGCGAGGATGGCGGGGTCGTTGCCACCGAGCTCGAGCACGACCGGACGCGTCGTCGCCGCCGCCGCGCCCATCACGGCCTGACCCGTCGCCGTTCCTCCGGTGAACGACACCATGTCCACGCCGGGGTGGCCGACGAGGGCCGCACCGAGCGCTCCGCCCGGGCCGTTCACCACGTTCAGCACTCCAGCGGGCAGTGCGCGGGCCATGGCGGCCGCCACGAGCAGCACCGTGCCCGGGCAGGTCGGCGGCGCCTTCACGACCACGGCGTTGCCGGCCAGGAGCGCCGGCAGCACCTTGTTGGCCATGACCGACACCGGCCAGTTGAACGGGAGGACGGCCGCCACGACACCGTGGGGCTGCCACTCGACGCGCGTGGTGCCGCCAATGAGCTCACGCGCCGTGAGCGCCTCGGCGGCCACCGGGGCGAACGCCGCCGCCATGCCGCCCATCGTCCCGGCGTCGAAGACGGCCTCCCAGTAGATCTTCCCGTGCTCGCGGGTCAGCAGCCGCGGCAAATCGCCCGCTTCCACCGCCACCGCTGCCGCAGCGGACGCCGCCTGGACCACGGTGGCCCGCTCGTCCATGTCCATCGCGGCCCACGCCGGCTGGGCGCGCCGGGCCGCCGCCACGGCGCGGTCGAGCTGGTGGACCGATGTCACCGGCGCGTCGAGCACCACCTCGCCCGGCCGGGCCGGGTTGGTCACGGGGTAGGAGCCGTCGTCGCCGGGCTCGATGTCGCCGTCGATGACCAGGCCGACGCGGGTCGTGACGTCCTCGACGTGTGTGGTCATGCGTACCCCCGGGCCGTGCGACTTTGCTGACGATAGTGTCACCTTTCCGTGGGAGCCGTCGAGATCGAGCGCACGCCGACCGTTGCCCCTCCGGGGCCGACGCCAACGGCCACCCTGCTCCCCGACCCCGAGCCGCGGCCGGTGCGGGTGCCGATCATCTCGGTGGACGACCATCTCATCGAACCGCCCGACCTGTTCGAGGGCCGGCTGCCGGCCGCGCTACAAGAGGGTGCGCCGAAGGTGGTCGAGCTCGAGGGCGGCGCGCAGACCTGGGTCTTCGAGGGCAACCTCTACCCGAACATCGGCCTGAACGCCGTCGTCGGCCGTCCCAAGGACCAGTGGAGCATGGACCCGGCCCGCTTCGACGAGATGCGGCCCGGCTGTTTCGACATCGCCGCCCGCATCGAGGACATGGACCGGGCCGGCATCTGGGCCGCGCTCTGCTTCCCCTCCCTCGTCTCGGGATTCTGCGGCGCCGTCTACTCGCGGGCCAAGGACCGCGACCTCGGGTTGGCCTGCCTGCGCGCGTTCAACGAGTGGCACCGCGACGTCTGGACGGCATACCAGCCCGAGCGCATCATCCCTCTCCAGCTGCCTTGGCTGGTCGACGTCGACATCGCCGCCGCGGAGGTGCGGGCCAACGCCGCCCGCGGCTTCAAGGCCGTCAGCTTTCCCGAGTTCCCGGCGCAGCTGAAGCTGCCGTCCATCTTCAGCGGCGCCTGGGACCCCTTCTTCGCCGCCTGCGAGGAGACGGACACCGTTGTCTGCCTGCACACCGGGTCCTCGGCCTGGGCGCCGCTCCCCTCGCCTGACCCGCCCTTCGAGCTGTTTCCCACCTTCTTCCCCGTCAACGCGCTGCTGGCGGCGGGCGAGTGGTTGTGGTCCGGGGTGCCGTTGCGCTTCCCGAAACTCGACATCGCGCTGTCCGAGGGCGGCATCGGCTGGGTCACCATGCTGATGGACCGCGCCGACTATGTGCTCAAGCACTCCGCGTCGGGCACGGAGAGCAAGGCCTGGCCGACCGAGATGCTCCCGAGCGACGTGCTGCGGCGGAACTTCTGGTTCTGCTCCATCGACGACCCGTCCGCCGTGGGGCAGCGTGCCATCATCGGCGTGGACCACATCATGGTGGAGAGCGACTACCCCCATGCCGACTCGTCGTGGCCCGACACCCAGCACGTGCTCACCGAGACGTGGGGCTCGCTGCCTGACGACGAGCTACGCGCGGTGGCCGGGGGCAACGCGTCGCGGTTGTTCCGCCACGCGCTCCCGCCAGTCGACGACTGGCGCACCGGAGCCACGTGAACGGGCGCGGCGCCGGCAGCCTGCCGCTTCCGCCGCGCGCCGGCCCGGTCGTCGACGCCGACGGCCATGTGATGGAGCCCGAGGCGGCGTGGACCACCTTGCCCGACGCCTTCCGCCCCCGCATCGCTGCCGACAGCAACGGTTACGAGCACGTCGTCGTCGGTGACACAGAGATCCTGGCCGTGCCGCTCGGCAACCTGGCCCGGCCCGGCTCGACCTTTCACGACCCGACCGCCTTCCGCCCCCTGGCCGAGGCGCTGCCGGGTGGGTGGGACCCCGCCCAGCGCCTGGCCGACATGGACGCCGAGGGGATCGACCAGGCCGTGCTCTACCCGACGATCGGGCTGTACTTCTCCGTCGTCCCCGACCCGGCCGCCGCAGTGGCCCTCGCCGCGGCGTACAACGACTGGCTGGCCGGCTACTGCACGGCGGACTCTCGCCGGCTCTTCGGCGCCGCCCTCCTCCCACTCCAGGATCCCGCCGCCGCAACCCGCGAGCTGCGGCGCGCCGTTGGCGAGCTCGGCTTCGTGGCCGGGTTCGTGCGGCCCAACCCGTGCCTCGGCCGCTCACTGTCCGACCGCGCCTACGACGTCGTCTGGGAGGCCGCCGAGGAGCTCGATGTGCCCATCGGGATCCACGAGGGCAGCTCGGTCATCGTGCCAACGCTGGGATCCGACCGGCCGTTCAACCCGATGATCCTGCACGCGGTGTCCCACTCGTTCGAAGAGATGTTGGCCTGCGCGCAGCTCATCGCGTTCGGCGTGCTCGAGCGTCATCCCGCGCTGCGTGTCGTGTTCCTCGAGTCCTCCGGCGGGTGGGCCCCGTTCTGGCTGGAGCGGTTGGACGAGCAGGCCGAAGCTTTCGGCGGCTTCTGCCCCAACCTGGCGCTACGCCCATCCGAGTACTTCGCCCGCCAGTGCGCCATCAGCTTCGAGGTCGACGAGCAGACGCTGCCCGCGCTGGCACCGTTCGTCGGGCGGGAGCGAATCGTGTGGGGAAGCGACTATCCCCACCACGACGCCACCTTCCCGGGCGCGGTCGACGCACTACGCCGGACGATCGCGACCTGCCCGACGGCAACGCAGGCCAGGGTGCTGGGCTTGAATGCCCGGGGCATCTACCGCCTCCCGTCGCGTCACGTCGGCCCGGCGGGGATCATCGGCGACTACTTCGCCGCCGTCACGGCGCACGACGCCGACCTGCTGCGCACGCTCTTCGCACCCGATGCCACCTTCGACGTCGATGGCGAGATCCGGCGAGGGCACGAGGAGATCCTCGCCTACTACACCGAGCGCACCTTCACGTTCGACGACTTCCGTCCCGAGGCGCAACCGCTCCAGGTCGAGGGCGCGACAGTAACGGTCGACATCGACGTACACATCGGTGGGGCGGACAACCGCGTGCGCGACGTCTTCGAGCTGGACGCCGGGCGCATCACCTCGCTGCGCGTGCGCGGCTTCGCCGATGCCTTGAGGACCGCGAGCCCGGTCACCGACGGCGACTGAGACCTGGACCTCGAAGCCGCTTCCGGGCCCGGCGAAGCTAAGCTGTGCCCACGTTGTACGGCCATGGTTCCTGGATCGCCCTCGCAGTCTTCTTCGGCCTGTTCGCACTACGAGCGCTCTCCTCTCAGCGACACCGCCCGGGTCAGCGAAGGGGTTCACCTCTGACCAGGTCGTTCACCGACGCCCCGCCCCCAACCGGGCCGTCGGATGCCGTTGATGCATCGTCCGGCCACGTCACATCCACCGGGATCGCTCCCTGTTGGCTGACCGATCCTTCGGGCAGGCATGAGCAGCGGTACTGGTCGGGGTCTGAATGGACGGAGCACGTTCGAGACGCAGGCGTCCCCGGCACCGACCCACCTCCAGGCAGCCGGCCCGCTGAGAACTAGCGAGAGCGCCGCCCTCCCGGCGGAGGCACTCGGAAGAAGAGAGCTCATGAAAATCGGTGTCGCGTACCCTCAGATCGAGCTTCGCGGCGATCCCGACGCCGTTCGAGAATTCGGTCGGGCGGTCGAGGACCTGGGCTATGACCACATCCTCGCTTACGACCACGTCCTCGGGGCCGTACACGCCGATCGAACGCCGCCGCTGCTGGGCCCCTATACCGAGCGCGACCCGTTCCACGACCCGTTCGTCATGTTTTCCTATCTGGCCGGCATCACCGAACGAATCCATTTCACCACCGGGATCCTGATCCTTCCGCAGCGCCCCACGGCGCTCGTGGCCCGGCAGGCAACCGACCTCGATCTCTTCTCCGATGGTCGACTGCGCCTCGGTGTTGGCATCGGCTGGAACCCCGTCGAGTATGAGGCGCTCGGGCAGGACTTCCACACCCGTGGTGTGAGGCAGGAAGAGCAGATAGATCTGCTACGCCGGCTGTTCAGCGAGGCGGTTGTCGACTTCGCGGGTCGTTTTGATCGGATTGACCGGGCGTCGCTCGTGCCAAAGCCGACGCGGCCCATCCCGATCTGGCTCGGCGGTTCCGGCGAGAGAGCGTTCGACCGGGCCGCGCGACTCGCGGACGGTTTCATCTTCTTCGGTGGCGGCGTGCGCGCCGTCGACTCTTGGCAACGGCTGCGTGTACGGGTTGGCGAACTCGGCAGGTCGGTCGAGGACTTCGGCGGGGAGTATGTGGCGTTGAGTGGAGCGAACGTAGGCGAACTGACGAAGGAGATTGATGGTTGGCGTGAGGCAGGTGGCACCGACGTCACCGTCGTCACGATGGGTCTGGGCCTCGACACAGTCGGCGAACACATCGACTACCTGGCCTCGCTGGCGAAAACCCTCGACCTGCCATAATTACCTATCGGCGCCGTCGAGGTGCACTGCGGCGAAGCGCCGCAGCTCCGCGAACCGCTCGGCATCCTCCGGGGCCATACCAAGGAAGCCGCCATGACCAGCCGCCTCCCACACGTGGAGCTCGGCTTCGACCCCAGCCGCGCGCAGCGCCCTGTGCATGCGAACGTTGTCCGAAAGAAGCCGGTCGCGCGTGCCGCTCAGCAGGATGACGGGCGGAAACCCGACAAGATCACCAAACAGTGGCGAGATGTAGGGCTCTTTGCGGTCGTGGCCACCGGCGTAGAGCTCAGTGCACGGCTCGACGGGCCCCGAGAGGACATTGTCGAGTCCATCGTTGGTGATCCAGGAGTCGCCCGAACCCGTGAGGTCGAATGCGCCAGTGTTGAATATCACCGCTGCCGGCAAGGGTAGGCCTTCGTCCCGGGCCCGGAGGATCAGCGCCGCGGCCAGATTGCCCCCGGCGGACGTCCCGCCCACAACGATCTCGCTCGGGTGGCGCTCCTCCAGGAGGAGCCGGTACGCCGTGAGGCAGTCGTCGAGGGGTGTGGGGAACGGGTGGTCGGGTGGCATCCGGTAGTCCACCGCCCACGCGCTGAGGCCGATCGCGTCGGCCGAGGCGATCGTGGTCCTCTTGCACAAGTCGCCACCACCAAGAACCCAGGCGCCGCCATGGATGTCGAAGAACACCCTGCGATCGTTTTCCGCGACGCGGTCCGGCGTCACCACGTAGAGCGGGCAGGGCCCGATGTCTCGTTCCACGATGCTGCCCTTGAACCCCGCCGTGGCGTCACCCACCATCGAGCGCACGAAGCCGTCGGTTTCGGCGACGTAGGCCTTCCAGCTTTCGGTGTCATCAAGTTCCGGGAGCTGTGTCGGCGGCGGCCCGAGCCGGCCCATAGCCAGGACGGATTGAGCCTGTTGGCTCACTGAGGTCGGGACTGGAATCTCTCGGGCCGGCAGATGAACCATGAGACGATCGTACAGATGGGTCGATATGCAGCGCTCACGCCTTGTGCGACACAGCTGAATCGGTGGGTTTCCAGGGCGACCAGGCGGGCATGTTTTGCTTACGGCGACAAACGGAGGCTTAGAGGAGCACATATGCCCGAGCACATGGAAGCCAAGTTCGACGTTGCGAAGTGGGACGAGTCATCGTTTGACGACCAAAGTGATCTTCCGAAACTGACTCGAGCCGTTGTGGTCAAGCAGTACTCGGGTGACGTCGAAGGACGCTCGACCACCGAATGGTTGATGGCGTACGCCGATGATGGCTCAGCAAAGTTTGTCGGAATGGAACGCATCTCAGGGTCGATCAACGGGCGGGAAGGAAGTTTGGTCCTCCGACACGCCGGTTCATACGAGGATGGCGCGGCCAAGGGCGACCTGGACGTGATCGAGGGCAGCGGTTCGGACGCGTTGCGATCTGCCGCCGGCAGCGGCCAATTCCTGGCTGATCCCAGCGGATCAGTGAAGCTGGATCTGACGTTTGACTAACCACGCGGCGAGAGGGTGCTGCCCTGGTGCGGCGTTTGGAACCGGGCGATTTGGGATGGATTCATTGCCCAGCGCTCCCCTTGCTCCGAATCGACGCAAGGGCGGCAAAGGCGGCACGTAGACCAGCAAGGGTGTCCGGGCTGCGTCCGCGCACCTCGCTCTTGGCCGCCTTGACCAACGCCACCTGAGCATGCAACTCTGCGCCCGCAATCTCGTCGACGACTGGATCGATGCTCGTTTCTCCGAGAACTTCTCCCTTGGATGCGTATCCCCAGGCAGCGGAGCCAATGACCGAACTCTCGTAGGCGTCCCCCCGATCCGTCTGATCATCGAGTCTTTCCAAAGCCTCAAAGAGCGATTGTCGGGTCATGTCCGACGGACTCTTGAGATGTTCGGCGGTCGACGCTTCGACTCGCTCGATGTCGCGCTCAAGAGTCGCGTCGACCGCAACGTCGTCCTTGGCGTCAGATCGCCTCTTGTTACGGCCAAACATCCGGTGGTAACTCCCGCCGCTCGTTGCAGCTGTTTCGTCCCGTCCCACTCGATGGTAGGGCCATTTCGATGGCTCTTCGGCTGGATGGCCGCCGGTTGAGGGTCAGTGTCGGTTTGTCGTAGTGGTGGACCGGGCTGGCACCGGCCGGGACTTGTTCGGGCGCCAGGGGAATCCGGTCACCGCGGCCCACTCCTCGGGCGAGGCTTCCTGCCATACCCAGAACGACGCGCCGAGGGCTCTCGCCCTCTGACCCGCCTTCATGAACTCAGCGATCTCTGCTCCGCTCGGGGAGTCGGTCCGGCCGCCCACACTGGCGAAGTTGAACGCCTCTCCGATGAGGTGCACTGGGCGGAGTGTCGAGAGGCGAGCGACGTCGAGTGCGGCGTCGCTGCCCGGATCGGCGCACTCCCAGTACACCATCGGCGCGAAGGCGTCGACGTAGGGTGCCATTGCGCGGTAGGGGTACGCGCCGTTCCAGTTGCTGTCGCTCGGAGGGTAGACGGTCGCGACGACCAGCCGGCTGCCGGCGGTCTGTCGAACGAGCTCGAGGTATACGGCTGCTCGCTGGGCGCTCAACATGACGCCCTCGGTCGACTCCTCGATGTCGGCGCTATAGCCGTCGACCTGCTGGCCGTCAGGAGCCCGCCAGTCGAGGATCTGCGCGGTCCACCCGGCATCGCCGACTGGGTCCCACAGGTACGGGAAACCCCATGCGATCACTGCGATGCCGTGGGCATGAGCCAGGGGTACGAGCGCGTTGAGCTTGTCGGCGCCATAAAAGCCGTTCATCGAGTCGCCCACCCGGATCCATAGCTGGTGCAGCCCCGCCGAAACGGCCTGCTGCACGATGGCGGCGGCGTTGCCACCGTCTGTACTCGCCCACTCCCAGATCCACATGCCCTTGCCGGTGATGGGACCGAGGTGCGAGGTCCACGACGACGGCGCTTTCACCGGTGGAAGGGATGTCACAAGGACCGCTGGGTGCCACGGCGGTGGTGAGGTCGGCAGAGGAGCGTGCGGGGGCACCGGGCAGCCGGCGAGCGGGACCGGGCTCGCAGTCGCCTGTGGGGCCGCGGTGGGCGCTGTGGTTCGATGTGTCGGGTGCCCCTGTGGCCGCCGCGAAGCTTCTGCCGTTCGCGCCGGGGACGAAGCCGCTGCCTTGGTCGCACGGCCGGAGCCACCCGAGGCTGTGAGAGGGACCGAGACTGCGGTTGCGACGATTGTCACCAAGGTGGCCACAGCGACGGCGCCGAGCAAGGCCGATGCGACAACCCACGGACGCCTCATCCGCTCGGACAAGAGCATGGTTCATTGTCGCGTTCCGCCCCACGAGACGCTCGGCAGCCCGCACCTCTGACGGATCCAGTTGGTTTCAGCGGTACTCGCTTACAGGTGCGCTCCTGGGCCGTGCGGCTGTCCATCAGCTGCGTGAGGATGCAGTCGCCTCATGACCGTTGCCGGAGACGAGGCACGGATTCAGGGCCGACGTTGGGCCTGGATAAAAGGAACGCCAAACGGCAGAAACGCCACGATGGCGGCGACCAGTGCCAGAAGGGCGCCCCACGACCAGCTGAATCCGGTCGGCTTGAGCAGCAGGCCCAGCAGCACGAGGGCAACATTGATCCCGGTGAGGAGGACCAGGAGCTGATCCTTGGACATTCGGCCCTGCTCGGCGAGGTCGCCGACGCCGAACGCGACGATCAGAACGTAGAGCATCAGCACTATCGAGTTCAGGACTGCAATGAACAGCCAACCGTGAGCGCTGAGTCCATCAAGGGAGAAGGGACCAAGGCTGTACCAGGGCAGCCAGAGCGAGACGAGGAGGGCCAAGGTGGCGGGGCCCGAGACCCGTTCCCTTGCCGTCAGGGCGTTCAGCCGTTGCCGCGACTTCCGGGTTCGCTTCGGCGCCGGTCGCGGCATGACATTCGGCCTGATGGCGGCGCCACAATTCGGGCAGAGTGCAGTTCCTGGGAACACTTCAACGAGGCAGCGGGAGCAAGCAGGCATCAAACCTCCTTCGTGCTGTCAGGGTCGCGCGTTATCAGGCTACAAGCCGACCCGGGTGTGATTGTCCATTCGAATTCCAAAGTTTTCGGCGCGGCGTGCTGGTCGCACGGCGATCTACTCGGAGTAGTGGAGCAGTCCTAGGCATCTAGAACAGGCGCAGTCGCCTCCATATCGGCGAGCGCGTCGATGGCGCCCCAGCTCCTCTTCGGTCCGGCCCCACCGAGCGCAATATGCTCGCCCTCGTCGTGGAGTTGAGTTCGGTCGAGGCACGGGTGATCGGCAGCCTGGCGGAAAAGCAGCTCACAACGCCCCAGCAGTACCCGCTGACGTTCAATGCATTGGTCCTGGCGTGCAACCAGTCCTCGAACCGCGATCCCGTCGTCGCCTACGACGAGACGACCGTTGAGGTGGCCCTGTCCTCGCTCAAGGAGGCCGGCCTCCTCCGCTTCGTCCACCCTGGGCACGGGCGCTCAGCAACCCGGTACCGCCAGGTGCTCGACGAACGTTTCGCTCTCGACGCGCGGAGCCTCTCAGTCCTGGGTGTCCTCATGCTCCGAGGCCCGCAGACTGTCGGCGAGCTTCGAGCCCGGACCGAGCGGATGGCCGACTTCGGCAACCTCCACGAGCTCGAGGCCGAGCTCGAGCGCTTGGGCGGCGGCCCCGACCCGCTTGTCCGCCGTCTGCCGCGCCGCCCGGGCCAGAAAGAGGAGCGTTGGGCACAGCTGCTCACGGGCGAGACAGCCGAACCGGACGCCACGTCCGACATCAGTGTCGGCGTGACCGATACGGGTGTACAAGGACGCTCGGTACACCTCAGCGACGAAGTGGCCTCCCTGCGTGACGACGTCAACGCCCTACAAGAGGAGGTCACCAAGATGAGGGCCATCGTGGAAGAGCTGCGC
>DASZLL010000046.1:0-3887 GCA_035552395.1 Acidimicrobiales bacterium | reverse complement strand
CTACAACGCGGACCTCGGCGAGTTCGTGCTGCCGTACACCGCTGTGCGCGAGGCGGCGGACCCCGACGCGGCCTTGCTCGCCTTCTTCCAGACGACCTACGAAGCGGCTGCCGACCTCGCCGGCTGGGACCGCCTCGTCCTGGAGGTCGGACCGCAGCCGCCGCTGGGCGACCCCCCGTCGTCCTAAGCCAACTTCAAGGTGCCGGTGCCGCTCGTGCCCTGGTAGTTGGCCGTGCCCTCGAAGGTCGCCGTGTAGTGCGGGACAAGCGTCAACGGGACCACGTTGAGGATGAACACAGCACAGGTCGCCACCCCGGACGCGTTGGTCTGCACGGTGCAGTGACCCGAAGCCCAGGTGAACGTCACCGCCTGCGACGGGATCGCCTTCCCGGTGACGTTCGAGGTCAAGGTGGCCGAGAACTGCACGTGCACCGAGAGCACCGACCCGAGGAAGGAGATCGGCGCCGCCACCAAGGTCGTCGCCGCCTTTGTGATCACGATCGTGCCGGCGATGTAGTTGATCGTGTAGTTCGGGTCGACCGCACCCGAACAGGTCGCGACGTAGGTCCCGACGGGGCTGCCCGCGGTCGCCGGCGTCGTGCAGGTCGGCGCCGGCGTGAGCGAGCCCACGCCGTCGTGGTTGACGAAGCCGCTGTAGCTCGGCGTGACGGGCGGGATGGCAAGCCCGTACGGCTCGGCATTGCTCGATGCCGTGATCGTCAGCGGTGCCGGCGCCACGTCCAATGACACGCTCGTCGACGCGGTCGTGTAGTCGGTCTGGTCCGCCGGCGTGAACGTCACCGCCAAGGTCTGGTTCCCAGCGCCGAGGACCGTCCCCGCCGGCGGGTTGTACGCAAAGGTGCCCGGGACATTCGCCGTCGCATCGAGCTGGCTCGCCGAGAGCGGTGTGCCGTAGGTGATCGCGCCCGGCGTGCTCCACGCGAGAACCGGCGTCGCCTGCTGCACGGCGTAGGCCAACTCGGCCGTGAAGGTGAGGCCGTTCGCGTCGGAGGTCACGGAGTACACCTGCGGACCGGCGCTCTCCGTGCTGAGGAAGCCCGAGGGCGCCGCCAAGCCGTTCGAGTCCTGGCACGACCCGAGGCACGCGAAGGTCGTGGGCACCGACGCCCCCAAGGTGTAGGTGCCACCCGGCGCGGGAGCGGTGATCGCGGCGAGCGGGAGATCCTGGGCAAAGGTCAGCGTGACGGAGGGCGCGCTCGTGTTGTCCAGCGCGGTCACCCCGCCCTGCTGGGTGCCTGCCGTCACCTGGTTCGGCCCGTTCTGGCCACCGGCCACGACCGCGGTCGTCGCGCCGTATGAGAAGTCGGCATCGGTGCACCCGGTGCTGGCGTCGTGGGGGAAGCTCAGGGTCAGGGTCCCACCGGTCGGGACGGCCTCGATCGCCGTCAACGAGGTGTTCTGGCCCGAGCATCCGCCCTGCGCCACGGCCTCGACCGCCTGGACCGAGCCCAGGGCGTTATTGGGCACGTCGATCTGGGAGCCGCTGACGGTGAAGGTGGCGCCCGTCTGTCCCTGATCGGAGAGCGTGACGTCGCCGGTCTGCGTGGTGATCGTCGACCCGGTGATGCTGCCCGACCCGACGGCGTCGATCGTCACGTTGCCGCCGGCCGTCTCACTCGAACCGGTGAGCGCGGTCCCCGACGCCCCCGCCTGCGTCGTGATGTTGCCGCTCGCCTCGAGTGCGGAATTCCCCGTCACCAACACCGAGCCCGTGGGAGCAGACAAGTTGATGTTCCCGGCCTCGGCGTCGAGCGTCGTGCTGTCGATCAAGACGTTGCCGTTGGCCGCCGTCAGATTGACATCACCGGTGGGCACGATGGTGACCGTCTGCGCTCCGGCAGGCATCGCGGTGGCAGCGAGCCCGCCGAGGACGGTCGCCACGACGACGCCACCCAACCCAATGACCCGCCGGACCCGATGGGGTGCACGCGGACGCCAACCCGTGGATGATCCCGCCATTTTCATCCTCCCGACCACATGAGCCGTCGAAGAACGACCCGCCGTTGCCGGGGAGCATACCGCCGGCTATTCGGACGGTGCCGCCTTCGCCTTCGCCTTCGCCTTCGCCTTCGCCTTCGCCTTCGCTGATTCCAAGGAAGCCACACAGCATCCGCATGGCCGATGTCGCCGTTCATCCTTCTCCTCTGCCGGAACAAACTGACGCCCCGACCCGCTTCGGGTGCGCTAGACATCGGCCGGTGCGTAGCTCAGGTCGGGTGACATCGGCGGCGTTGACGACGGTCCTGATCGTGGCCACGCTGCTCGTGAGCCCATTCGCGCCGCCCTCCGGTGCCCAGCCGGGCCCGACGGGGCCGGTCCTGCCTTTCGGCGATGCTGTCGGCTTCGGGGGCCCGTCCGCGTTGAACGCTCCGGTGGTCGGAATGGCCGCGACGCCGGATGGAGAGGGCTACTGGCTGGTCGGCTCCGACGGGGGCGTGTTCGCCTACGGCGACGCACCGTTCGAAGGATCTTCGGCGGAACGAATTGACGGCGTTGCCCTAGCCGCGACGCCCGACGGTCGCGGGTATGTCGTGACCGGCAGGGGCGGTTACGTGACGGGGTACGGGGACGCCCAACTCTTCGGAGGAGTCAACGACATTGTCAGCAGTCCGCTCAACGCGCCCATCGTGGCGATCGCCGAGACGCCGGACGGAAGGGGTTATTGGCTGGCGGCCGCGGACGGTGGGGTGTTCGCGTTCGGCGACGCGCCCTTTTTGGGCTCCATGGGGGCGACGACCTTGAACGCGCCGATCGTCGGCTTGGCCTCCATGGCCGATGGAGAGGGCTACGGGCTCGTGGCATCTGATGGTGGCGTCTTTGCCTTCGGCGACGCCGGGTTCTACGGATCAGAGGGCGGGAAACCGCTCAACAGCCCCGTCGTCGGGATGGCATCGACCAAAAATGGGGACGGCTACTGGCTCGCGGCGGGCGATGGTGGTGTCTTTTCCTTTGGAGACGCCGGCTTCAAAGGTTCAGCCGGGGCGACACCCCCGGCCCATCCGGTGACTGCAATCGCCGCCACACCTGATGGTGGCGGGTACTGGCTCGCCACCAGCGTGGTCGGCCCGATCCCGGTCTCGGCCCAACCCCTCGTCGACGCCGGGTGCGACACCCCGGCGGTGCAACCAGCCACAATCATCCTTGCGTGTGCTGACGAAGGTTCGATCCTCGAGAACATCCAATGGTCGACCTGGACGCCGACGAGCGCGACCGGAACCGGCACCTACCGATACAAGGTCTGCGACCCCTCGTGTGCGGCGGGAGCGGTCGCCCAAGCTCCCGCGTCCGTGACGTTGGATGGCCCCGTCAGCACCAGTCTGGGGGCTGAGTTCTCGCGAGCGACCTGGACCTACGCCAACGCGGCAGCGCCCGGCGGACAGGTCACCGAAACGGAGCTCCTCCCCACGGATCCCTGAGGACGGCTACCGGAGCGTTACTCGGCCGGTGCCGCCCCCGCCGATTCCGGCGCGACCGACTCGGTGGCCTGACCCTCAGCGGCAACTTCACCTTCGGCCGGCGCGGCCTCCGCGGCCGCAGCACCCTCGGCCGCGGGCGCGGGCGCAGCCTCGGCGTCCTCGGGCGTGTGCACCTGCGTCCCGACCTCGGTGGCGAAGTCGGCCCACGCCGCCTGCGCCTCGGTCTCGGGGGTGAACTCGCCCTCGGCGTAGTCGAAGCCGATGTAGTTGCCCTCTTCGTCGTAGGCGTGCTCGCCGAAGGCCTCGCGGTACTCCTCGGAGACCTCGCCACCCTCGGCGGCCTGCTTGATCGACAGGCTGATGCGCCGGCGCTGCAGGTCGATGTCGATGATCTTGACCCACAGCTCCTCGCCGGGCGTGACCACCTGCTCGGGCAGGTCGACGTGGTGC
>DASZLL010000045.1:0-1894 GCA_035552395.1 Acidimicrobiales bacterium | reverse complement strand
GACGCCCCAGGCACGGGCGGCGTCCAGCGCGTTGAGCAGGCCGGTCGTGTCCGTGCGGAAGAAGTCGACCGGGTTCTCGCCGGGGATGGTGCCGGCGAGGTGGACGATGTCGCTGATGTCGTGGCGACCGGCGAGGGCGAGAAAGGCGTCCCGGTCGGTGACGTCGAGGGATTCCACGGTGACCTTGCCGGCGAGGAACGACGGGACCTCGGCCCGGCGGTGGGAGGTGACGACGACGTCGTGCCCGAGGTCCACGAGCGCGCGGGCGGTGTGGGCGCCGATCATGCCCAGCCCCCCGGTGACGAGGATCATCGGACCACCTCGTAGTGGAGATGGGTCACGCCCGGCGCCGGGATGGCTTCCAGCAGACGGAGGTGCACGTGCTCCGGGAGCTCATGGAAGAAGCTGCGACCGCCGCCCAGCAGGACGGGCACCTGGTGCAGGATCACTTCGTCGACGAGGTCCGCTTCCAGCGCGGAGGTGAGCACGCCGCCGCCCATGAGGGCGACGTCCTTGCCCCCGGCGGCCGCGCGGGCCGCGGCGATGGCGTCCTCGATGCCGCTGGTGACGAGGGTCTGCGTCTCGCTGATCTCGGGCGCGGGCCGGTGGCTGAGGACGAAGAGTCGCGCCGTCGGGTGCGGGCCACCGCCTCCCCAATGGCCGGAGTGCTCGTAGGTGGTGCGCCCCGCTACCGCCGCTCCCACTCGTGCCGCGATGGCGTCGAAGAACCGGGCACTCGGCTCACTCAGCTTGAATCCGTCGAACACCCGGCTCGGCGTGTCCCCGTCCATGTACCAGTCGAAGAGCATGGGCGCGTCACCGAGACCGCGCCCGAACTCCTCGCCGCCGTCGGGAGTGCGACCACTGATATAGCCGTCGACCGAGACGGCGTGGGCGCTGAAGACCTTGCTCATGTCGCTCCTTCGCTGTTGATTAGATGGCTTGGGGGAAGTCGAAGAACCGGTGCGGGTCGTAGGCGTTCTTGACCGCTGCCAGCCGGCGGAAGTTGCCCGCGTGGTACGCCGCGGCCCAGTCGCCGAGCGCGGGGTCGGGGAAGTTGGGGTAGACACGTCCTGACCCGTCGGCGTGGGCGGTCGCCCAGGAACGGTCGGCCCACGGGTCGGCCGCGTCGGCGATATGCTCGAGCAGGAAGCGCTCGCTGCGGTGGGCGAACGCGGTGGCGTCCCCGGCGACCCTGTTGTAGGCCCCGCCCATCGCGGTGAACGTGAGCTGCCGTCGGCCCCTGGTCCTTGGGTCGCCGAGCTGGGTCAGGAGCGATGCGAGGGTGCGGTCAGACATCGCGTGGGAGAAGAACTCCGACCGGATCCGCAGGGCTCGTTCGGACAGATCCCGCGGGTCCAGGCCGGCGAAGGTGTGCTTCAGGTGGTGGTACGGCACGCCGGTCCGCAACTCGATCGTGGGGGCCACGCCCGCCTGATTAGTGAACTCCTGCAGCAGCTCCCGGGTCGATCGCTCCTCGAGGGTAGCGGCGCCGAAGAGGGTGGCCTGGACAGGTGCGCCGGGCTCAGACTCAAGGCTGAGGTTGACGGTGAGATCGTCCGGGGCGTCCGGTGCCCAGGCTTGCCAGGCGGCGGCCAGTTCCCCGACAGCGATGTCCGGCCAGTGCGCCTCGATGCGGGTGGTCATCGGCTCCGGGACGGTGTCGAACCGCAGCGACGTGACCACGCCGAACTGGCCGCCACCCGCGCCGCGCAGAGCCCAGAACAAGTCTGGTTCGTGGTCGCGGTCGCAATCCACGACTCTGCCGTCTGGGAGCACGACCTGTGCGCCGACGAGGCGATCGCAGGTCAGCCCGTGCTTGCGCCCGAGCAGGCCGATCCCGCCGCCCAGGGTGAGGCCGGTGATGCCGACGGTGGGACCGCACCCGGCTGGC
>DASZLL010000044.1:0-78408 GCA_035552395.1 Acidimicrobiales bacterium | reverse complement strand
ATACGGACAAACAGATCAGTCAACGACTCGACAAGTGTTGCTCGCTCCATCGTCAACTGCCCCTGGTGCCAGGCCAGGCACAGCTCGCTCAAGGTGCCGATCTGGGCGTAGGCGACGAGGAGGGCACGAAGGTCCGCCTGCGGGTCCGATCCAGGGGGTGCCATACCCGCGATGGCCACGTCGATGATCTGGTGTCGAAAAGGGCTGAGTGCGCCGCCGTGGGTCTCAGCGAGCAGTACCCGAGCAAGACACTCGTCGTCCACCAATGCGCCGACGAACGCCTCGAGCCACGCTTGTGGCGGCCCGCCGGGCGTGGTCGGCCGGAACGGATCGACCCGCTCCGACATTGCCGCGATCGCTTGGTCGACGACAGCGCTCTGGAGCTCAGCGAGCGAAGCAAAGCTCTCGTAGAAATATCGCTTGGTCAACCCAGCGGCTAGGCACACGCGACCGACGCCGAGAGCGCCTGCCCCCTCGGTTCCGGCGATCTCGAAGGCGGCCTCCACTAACCGATTCCGTCGATCGGTGCGCCGGTCGACGGCGCTGACCCCCTTGAAGGGCATCGTCACCTGGTACTCCATCTTGGGCCCAGCATAGTTGACACTGTCCAGTATCAAAGCCTACGGTCGCTTCACGTCAAGAGGTGTCAAGCAAGGAGGTCTGCCGTCGTGCCCTCGACGCCTGTCGACGCTCGCCTCGATCTGAGCGATCCCGAGCTGGTGGCCGACCATCTGCCCCTGGACGAGTTCGCCTGGCTGCGCCGGAACCAACCCGTCCGCTGGAATCCGCAGGCGCCCGATGCGGCATACAACGACGGCGGATTTTGGGCGCTCACCCGCCACGCGGACATCACGGACGTGACCAGGAGCCCGGGGTGGTCCGTCGAAGCCAATTCCGCCTTCGTTCGCCCGCTCGACCAGTCCGATCCGACCGGCGAATCCACCAAGAACCTTCTGCTGTGCATGGATCCGCCCCGCCACACCCGCGTTCGCCGGGTGGGAAACCGTTGCTTCACCCCGCGCGCACTGGCCGGCCTCGAGGACGACCTTTACGAACGAGCGCACCGGATCGTCTGGACTGCCAAACACGACGGCACAGGCGACTTCGTGATCGACGTAGCCCGTCATCTGCCATTGCAGGCCATCGCAGGCCTCATGGGCATCCCCGACGACGATCGCCAGCAGCTCTTCCGCTGGAGCGATCAGATGGCCGGTAGCGAGGATCCCGAGTACGCCGCCTCCGACTCGTCGGGGGTCGTCGAGATGTTCGCCTACGCACACGCAGCAGCAGAGGCGAGGGCCGAGAACGACCTTGGTGACGTCACCAGCCGCCTCGTCCAACCCGACGCCGAGGGCCAACGCCTTAACAGCGAAGAGTTCGCGTTCTTTTTCATGATCCTCGCCGTCGCTGGCAACGAGACCACCCGGCAGGCGATTACCCACGGCATGGTGGCGTTTCTGCAGCATCCGGACCAGTGGGAACAATGGCGGTCCGAGCGGCCCGCGACCGCGGTCGACGAGATCCTGCGCTGGGCTTCGCCCGCAGTCGTCCTCCAGCGCACGGCCAACGAAGACACTGAAGTCGCCGACCAGTTGGTGCGCAAGGGCGAACGGGTGGGCCTGTACTTCGCCTCAGCCAACTTCGACGAGGAGGTGTTTGACGACCCACGGCAGTTTGACATCATGCGCTCACCGAATCCGCACGTCACCTTCGGCGGCGGCGGCTCGCACTTCTGCATCGGAGCCAACCTCTCCCGACTCGAGCTGAAGGTGATGTTCGACGTGATCGCTGACGAGCTGCCCGACGCGAAGTTGATGGGCCCACCCCGTCGCCTCCGTTCGTCGTGGCTCAACGGCATCAAGCACCTGCCCGTCCGCTATGGAGGTCGCCAGTGACGACAAAGGCAACGGCTTGGATGGTCACCCGGCTGGGCGCACCAACCGACGCCCTCGAGATCCGTACGGTGGACGTCGGCGAACCCGGTGCAAACCAGGTGCGGATTGCGGTTGACGCGTTCTGTCTGGACTTCAACGACATCGACACCATCCGTGGTCGATACGGGCTGTTGAAGTTCGAGCCTCCGTTCGTCATCGGCATGGCGGCCGCAGGAACGGTCGAGGCCGCCGGGCCAGGTTGTGAGGGGCTACTCGGCCGACAAGTCGTCGGTACGACCGCGGGCGTGCAGGGCGCCTACGCGTCAGCCGCGCTACTTGACGGAGCGATGTTGCAACAGGTCCCAACCTGGCTCAGCGCGGCCGAGGGGGTGGCGATGTATTTCCCCTACCAGCTGAGCTACCTCGCCCTCCGGATCCGGGGACGGATATCGCCAGGCGACGTCGTCCTCGTCCACGCTGCGGCCGGTGGAGTTGGGTCGGCCGCCGTGCAGCTGGCCAAGGCGTTCGGTGCGACGGTGATTGGCACCGCAGGCACGGACCAGAAGGTCGAGTTCTGCCGGTCGTTGGGCGCCGACTACGCCGTCAACTACCGCAGCGATGATTTCGTCGCCTTCGTCGATGAGGTCACCAACGGACATGGAGTCGACGTGGCGTTTGACACCGTGGGTGGTGTGGTGACTACAGAGACGTTTCGGACGATGGCGTTCAACGGCCGTCACCTCATCATCGGGTTCGCCTCGGGTATAGAAGCGGAGGAACGCCCGCTGCCAATCCAGCCGAGCATCTATGGGAACTTTGATCTAGTAGGGATCTGCTTCGCATACGCCGACTCGCCGCGGCCGGCTCGTCCGTTTGGTATGAACTTTCTGTCCACCGCGCAGGGAGTCGACATCTGGAGCCGCATTTTGCATCTCACCCGGGCCGGAACAATCCGCCCGGTCGTCGGCCAACAGATTGAGTTCACTGACGTTCCAGCCGGACTCGAGGCGCTTGAGCGTCGCGAGACGACGGGTCGCACTGTGGTGCGCACGCCGCCAGACGGTGGTGAGGCGCCAGGCGCCTAGACACCCCATTAGCTGTCCGGCCGGCGAGGTCCACCTTTTTGTCAGCTTCTGACGCACCAGTTCGAATCGCTTAATCGGCTCCTTGATCCCGAAGCTGCTGGGCGCGGAGAATAATTCTCGACTCAAGGGGCAGGAGGAAACTTGGTAACGCCGAACGACTACGGAGGTGCTTGATGGCCAAGGTCCTATGCGTGCTCTATGACGACCCGATCGAGGGTTACCCAACCTCCTACGCCCGAGACGACATCCCGACCATCGCCGCATACCCCGGCGGCCAGAGCGCGCCGACCCCGAGCACCGTCGACTTCGTACCTGGCCAATTGTTGGGCAGTGTCTCGGGTGAACTGGGCCTGCGCACGTTCCTCGAAGGAGCCGGGCACACGCTCGTTGTGACCGCTGACAAGGACGGGTCCGATTCCGAGTTCGAGCGCGCACTCGTGGACACCGACGTGGTCATCTCACAACCGTTTTGGCCGGCGTACCTGACAGCCGAACGGATTGCTAAGGCGCCGAAACTGAAGTTAGCCATCACCGCCGGCATCGGTTCCGATCACGTGGACCTACGGGCCGCTGCTGCTGCCGGCATCACGGTGGCCGAGGTCACCTACTCGAACAGCATCAGTGTCTCAGAACACGTGGTGATGATGATCCTCGCCCTCGTGCGCAATTACATTCCCGCCTATGGATGGGTCGTACGGGGCGGCTGGAACATTGCCGACTGCGTCGAGCGCTCCTACGACCTCGAGGGCATGGCGGTTGGTACGGTGGCGGCCGGCCGCATCGGCCTGGCCGTACTGCGCCGACTAAAGCCCTTTGAGGTCGTCTTGCACTACACCGATCGGCACAGGCTGCCCGAAGAGGTGGAGCGCGATCTCGGACTGACCTTCCACGAGAGCGCCGCGGCGATGGTCCCTCACTGCGATGTTGTGACCATCAACGCGCCGCTGTATCCCGACACCGAGGGACTCTTCGGCGACGAGCTGATTGGGACCATGAAACGGGGGTCCTACCTCGTGAACACGGCACGCGGGAAGATCGCCAACCGTGACGCGGTTGTGCGGGCTCTCGAGAGTGGCCAGCTCGCAGGTTACGCGGGCGACGTCTGGTTCCCTCAGCCGGCGCCGCAGGACCATCCCTGGCGCACGATGCCGAACCACGGCATGACGCCACACATCTCAGGGAGCTCGCTCTCGGCGCAGGCGCGTTACGCCGCTGGGACTCGGGAGATACTCGAGTGTTTCCTCGAGGGACGCCCCATCCGTGAGGAATACCTGATCGTCGATGGCGGCAGTCTGGCTGGCACTGGCGCGCATTCCTATGGGGAGGGAAATGCCACCTCGGGCTCAGATGAGGCCACGCGGTTCAACCGTTGACCACTCCGCCCGGAACGCCAATAGATTCGGCTTCCAATGGCCCTGGAGCCGTCTCGTTGCTCAAGCGACGGCGGCCTGCGGAGCAAGGGGTCCAGTGTGGCGACGCAGTTCCTCTGGTGTCGCCCTTCTGGGCTTCGGTGCGTCGGGCTGAGGGCTGATCGTCTTCGTCGGGAAGCTCAGCCTGAAGATCGTGCGCAGCACCTGCCCGTACTGGCGGTACAAGGGACCGGTTGTATAGGGAAGGTCATACTTTTCGCATAGTGCCCTGACGCGTTCGGCAATCTCGGGGTAACGGTTGCTTGGGAGGTCAGGGAAGAGGTGGTGCTCGATCTGATACCCGAGGCTGCCGGCCATGATGTGCAGGAAGCGGCTCCCCTCGAAGTTGGCTGACCCAAGCAGCTGACGCAAATACCACTCGGATTTGGTCTCGTCTTCAAGCTCTTCCTCCGTAAACTTCTCAGCGCCATCTGGGAAATGCCCGCAGAAGATGATCATGTATGACCAGAGGTTACGTACCAGATTGGCCGTCACGTTGGCTGACAGCGTGCTCAAGAAATTGGGCCCGGACAGGGCGGGGAAGATGATGTAGTCCTTGCCCACTTGGCGACGTACCTTGCGCCAGATCCCCTTGAGCTGACGCTTCAGCTCATTCGGATCCTTCTCGCGCTTTCGGATGGCCTCGATATTCAGATCGTGCAGAGCAACGCCCCACTCGAACAGCAACGCCAACAGTGCGTTGTAGATCGGCTGCCCCAAATTGACCGGGTGCCACTTCTGGTCGCTCGTCACGCGCAGGATGCCATAGCCGACGTCATTGTCCTTACCCAGCACGTTGGTGAACGTGTGATGTACAAAGTTGTGGGAGTGCTTCCACTGGTCCGCCGGACAGGTGTTGTCCCACTCCCAGGTGCCAGAGTGGATTTCCGGATCGTTCATCCAGTCCCACTGCCCATGCAACACGTTGTGCCCGATCTCCATGTTTTCGAGGATCTTCCCGGCCGCCAACATGGCGGTCCCGGCGGCCCAGGCCGGGGGAAACCCGCTGGCGAACAGCGTCAGCCGTCCAGCCACCGCGAGCCGCCGTTGCGCGGAGATGAGCCGTCCGATATAGGCCGCATCATCGGCGCCTCGCGACTCCTCGATGTCCTGGCGGATGGCATCGAACTCTCGGCTCAGCGCCTCGATGTCGATCTCACTGAGATGAGCGAACGTCGCCACATCTGAAATAGCCATTTGCATCTCTCCTTAGATCTCGAGTACGCAATCACCGGCGGCGGCCGTGACGCATGTCTGCACGCCGGTGTTCTCGTGGTACTCCGCGCCATTTCGTAAGTCCTTAACCATGCCCTTTTTCAGCGGGATGATGCATGTGTGGCAGATGCCCATACGACATCCGAATGGCATCTTGATGCCTGCCGCCTCTCCCGTTTCAAGCAGCGTGGTGGCGCCGTCGACCTCCGTTGCCTTCCCTGAAGTGGCAAAGGTGACCCGCCCTCCTTCGGCCGATGTCGTGAGTACGGCCGAGAATCGCTCCAAATGCAGGCGTCGTGTGAGCTTGGCGTACTCCCATCGCCGTTCCGCTGCGGCCAGCATGGGAGCGGGACCACAGACCCAGGCTTCGCGGGTCTTCCAATCGGGACACACTTCGGGAAGGCGGTCCGCCGTGAGGATGCCGTGCTCGTCATCGAAATTCTCGATCATCTGGAGCCCATCGCGTCGCGCCGCCAGGGACAACCGCTCGTCGCGGAAGATAGCGGCGTTCATCGTGGGGGAGGAATGGATGTGGACCACG
The DNA here is from genome assembly GCA_035552395.1 of Acidimicrobiales bacterium. Classification (GTDB taxonomy): domain Bacteria; phylum Actinomycetota; class Acidimicrobiia; order Acidimicrobiales; family RAAP-2; genus Bog-473. The sequence goes on along the minus strand of DASZLL010000044.1, from coordinate 72,284 downwards.
TCCGGCATGGTGCCGCGGCGATCCAGCGTCCGCAGCATGGACATCACAGGCGTGATGCCGCTACCCCCGGTCCAAAAAAGAATCTTCGCTGGTGGGGGATCGGGCAGCACAAATTCACCCTGGGGCAGCGCGAGCCGCACGATGGTCCCGGGTTCCAGACCGCGAACCAAGTGCTCGGAAAGGAACCCCTCTGGCATTGCCTTGACCGTGATCGTCAGGTGGCCGCCGCGGCGTCTTGAGCTGCTATCGGGGGAGGAGCTAATGGAATAGGAGCGCCAGTGCCACTTGCCGTCGACGCGCACGCCGATGCCGACGTATTGACCCGCCTGGTAACTGAAGCTCCAACCCCACCCAGGCTTGATGACCAAGGTGGCAGCGTCCCCGGACTCGGGGACGACCTCAATAATCTTCCCGCGCAGCTCGCGGGCCGACCACAGTGGATTCACCATGTGCAGGTAGTCGTCAGGCAGCAGGGGGGTGGTCACGCGAGCGACGACGCTGCGCATCACCTGGGTTGCGGACGCGGGGACGCCTTCTCGGTCACGAGGATCATCCGCGGATCGATCAGCGCCGCTCCCATCCCTGGAAGGCTTCGCTCGACCGCTCATTCTCCGAAATTACCCAGGGGCGATCAACGAAACCTTCTCCGTTCCAATTTCTTGGCTTCCCAGACCGAGAGCAGGCATCGAGCTGCACGCGGACAGGCAGATCGTGCGCCTCAGGTCGATATGGGATGGCTCGGTCGTTCCGCCATCATGGTGAGTCAGGAGATATCGCTCTCGATCGAAAGCTGACCCGGCGCGGCCAACGACGCGGCAGACCGAGGCGAATGGAGGTAGTCATGCCCGAAGACGGCACCACAACATACGAGATGGCAATCACGCATTTCATCGTTTCAAACGACGTGGAGCGGTCGTGTCAGTTCTACACCGAGGTGCTCGGCGGAAGGGTCATCCATTCTGGTCAACCGTCCTAGGTGGCACTCGCCAACAGTTGGATCATCATCAACGTTGGTGGTTGACCGACCGACGACAAGTCCACGGTGACGCTCGGGACGCCACCTGATCCGCACCGCACGACCAGCTTCTTGAACATCCGGGTCTCGGACATCCAGACCGTCTGCGCGGAGTGGAGCGCACGCGGTGCCGAGTTCCTCACCCCACCGAAGCACCACCAAACCGAATTCCGTTGCTACATGCGCGACCCCGATGGGCATCTCATCGAGGTCGGCCAAACCACGCTGCCGGGTGGCTAGAACCAGTACCTGATGGAGCCATGACAGAGCGGGACATCTTCCATCAGGAGCGTGCCTCGCAAGCGACAGGCAAAAGGGGCAGCGTGCGCCGCTCAACGCATGCCCGTCATCCCGTACCATTGGTCTCTTGCCGCCGAATCTGTTTTTTTCAAAAGCTGAACTGGGTGAACTCGAGTGCGGTGCGGACGCAAGGAGGTTTAGGCATGCGTGGAGACATTGTTCCGGGCGGAGTGTTCCCCGATTACAGGCTGCCTGACCACAGCGAGACAGTTCGGAGTCTCAGCGAAGTTCAAGGCGACGACCCACTGATTCTCACGTTGGCCAGGGGTCACTACTGCCCAAAAGAGCATCAACAACATCTCCGGCTAGCGGCGGCGTATCCACAGATCGCGGTGGCCTACACGCAGATCGCAACCATCTCGACGGACGACCACCACACGAGTCAGGAGTTCCGCGCGTCGGTTGGTGCGGTGTGGCCGTTCTTCTCCGATCCGGGGCGCACAGTGCAGAAAGATCTCGACATCCAGGAGTACACGGATCCGGACCACGACCCGATGATCCCGTACACGCTCGTCCTGAAGCCGGGACTAGTGATCCACAGTGTCTACAACGGCTACTGGTTCTGGGGTCGCCCATCGATCGACGACCTCTGGCGTGACCTGCGGGCCGCGACGAGCGAGATCCGGCCCGACTGGGACCTGAGCAAGCCGGGGCTACGCGAGGCCTGGGATGCAGGCGATCATTCGAACTTCCACGGATGGAACAAGCAGGCTGCCCAGTCGACGCCGACGTCGTAACAATGAACAGCAGAGATCGTGGACGAGTCATCTCGACTGGACCCTCAAAGCCGGTCTCGATGTTTGGCTCCAAAGTATGATTTAGGGCATCCCGGACGTTCTCAATCCGTACGGAGAGAACCGGCCTTCCGGGCCCAGGTCAGGCTCTTGCGAAGGCCCGGCCCGGCCCGGCTCGGCATCGGCTCTGCGAGTTCCATCCGCCACTCGGGCGCTCCAAAGGGGTTGGCGAAGTACTGCGTCTCATGGACCACGGACCCATTTGCGAACTGCATGATGCTCTCCGAGTAGCTGGGCACCCCGTCGTACGTGATGATGCACTCGCTCACCCAAAGATCGTCGCCGCCGACGATCCGGAGGACAGTGAAGTGTCGATTGGGCGGGTGGCCGCGTCGTTGCGCCGAAATTGTGTCGCGACTCCGGAATCGCTCTCCTGATTGTGGATAGTCGAGAACCGCGTCCGCACCGTAAATGACGTGGTCGACTTCGGAATCTCCGCGTTCAGATGCTTGCAGTGTTCCTCGAGGGCGGCGCTCTGCTGGCCATCAGGGTTCATGATGTCCTCTTTCTTCTCGCTGGTGGTGCGATCACGGCTGCCGTAGCCACGTTTCAAAGCGATAGGTAATGCCTCCTTCTTGACGATCTTCACTCCTGGTCGCCAGTCGAAACTCGGTTTGGTAGGGCGGGAAGAACTTGGTGCAATCGAAGTCACCGAGGACCTGTGTCAGGAACAGTTCGTGGGCCTCAGGGATGGTCTCGGCATACACCGTGGCGCCGCCGATGACCCATATGTCTTGGCCCGGGTTCTCAGTCACCAGTTGCTCGAGACCGCCGACCGCGCTGAATCCTTTGCGCAGTGTTTCCGTGTCAGTGGTCAGCACGAAGTTCTCCCGTTCATGAAGCGGCGCCGCGAACTCGTTGTAGGTTGCCCAACCCATCACGATGACGCCGGTCGCCGTGGTGTCGTGGAAGTAGGCCGTGTCGCCGGGGAGCTTCCAGGGGATCCCCGAGTCGGTCGCGATGCCACGTCGAGAATCCACGGCTGCAATAAGACGGATCATGTCGGGCTGTGATCTAGCCGCGGATTCGGTTCTCGAAGGCCGACCTATCGAAGAGCACCTTCGGATCGATTGGCCGGCCGTCGAGCCACGCGGCCGGGGTTCCCTGTGGGTCCTCAGATTCGAAGAGGGCCTCTCGTCTCAGTACCCACTTCTCATAGCGCGCCCCTCGCACGCCCGAAGCGAAATCCGAGCCGGTCAGTCCCACCTCAGCACCAATACGCAAGAGGTCCTCGGTTGTGAAGCCACCAGTACCCTCCGGGGGCTGTGCTGCAAAAAGAGCCCGGCGCAACTCGTCAAAGCGACCGGCCTCGGCGGCGAGGGCCAAAGCGTTGTCGGCTCTGACTGACTCTGGACCCAGGAAGCAGCGCATGCGATATTCGACTGCCAGTTCGCCCGCGTCCAACGCGTCCGTGATGAGCGGACCGTTGATCTCCTCAAACCGTCGGCAGTAAGGGCACTGTGGATCCTCGAAGAGGACCATCCCTTTGCTCGCATCGGCGTTCCCAACCAGGACCCCACCTCCGGAGGTATGGCCGGACGGTGCGCTCTCCGGATCAGACGAACCCATTGTTGCCTCCATGTCATGAGGGATACCGCAGTCAGGTGTGTCTAACTCTTCAGTCGGCGCCGGGTGGCACTCAGGATCACGTCGATGTCAGACGAAGTGTCCGTGCCCGCCTCAGCGTCTACGTGAAACGATATTGGCATGGTGGTCCTGCTCATGCTGGCGACGTTGACCGACCGTCGCGATTTCGGCGACGACTGGCTATTGGAACGTAAGTTCGACGGTGAGCGCTGTCTCGCACGCAAGACGGGTCGCGACGTGCAACTGGAGTCGCGTTCCGGGAAGGATCTCACTTCGACCTACCCCGAAGTCAGCGTCGCGTTGGCGGCTCAACTGCCACGAAGTCTCCTCCTCGACGGTGAGGTGGTGGCCTTCGACGGTGACCAAACGTCCTTCACCCGCCTCCAGCAACGTCTCGGGTTGACCAGGCCGTCCCCGGAGCAGGTAGCTAAGTACCCAGTCGTCTACTGCGTCTTCGATCTCCTCGAGGTCGACGGCAAGGATATTACCGAGCGGACACTGATCGAGCGCCGCGCCCGGCTGACGAACGCAATCCGGTCCAGCTCGGCATTGCAACTCAGCGAGGCCTGGAGCGACGACGCTCAGCGGCGGTTCGCCGCGGCCTGCCGATCCGGCTGGGAGGGTCTCATCGCGAAGCGCGCCGACGCGCCGTACGTGGCTGGACGCTCGAAGGACTGGTTGAAGCTGAAGTGCGTCTGGGAGCAAGAGTTCGTCATCGGCGGTTACACCGATCCCAGTGGCCGCCGGACGGACTTTGGTGCGCTGCTGGTCGGCTACTACGAGCACGGTTCCCTCCGCTACGCCGGGAAGGTTGGTACCGGTTACACCAGGTCGCTACTTCACGATCTCGGTGTCCGGCTGCGGAAGCTGGAAACCAGCGAACCGACGTTTGTCGATGCGCGCCCCGTTCCTCGCGGCGTGCACTGGACACGAGCCGAACTCGTCGCTCAGGTCGGATTTGCCGAATGGACGAGCGACGGCCGGCTGCGGCAGCCGCGCTTTCTGGGGCTCCGCGACGACAAGAGTCCGGCTGAGGTCGTGCGGGAGCTGCCCCAGTGAGCACGAGAGGTGCAGGGCCAATCGTTTTTCGTTACCCCGAAAGGTTGGACACTTGGGCGTTCATCGGTCTCGCGGGCAGCGGCATGTCCGCCACCGCCATGCTGAGTTGCTTCAGGGCTGCGTCGTAGATCCCCGAGAAACTCGGGAAGGGCTGCATCGTGTCGATCAGGACTGCAAGCGGGACCCGTGCCCTGATCGCAAGGGTCGCCTGCTGCATCCACTCACCGGCTTCGGGTCCGAGCGCGTAGGCACCGGTGAGGCGTGTCCCGTCGCTGAGCAGGGTCAAGAAACCCTTGGATTCGGCGTAGGCATGCGTGTAGGTCGCCATCTTGGGCACCTCCGACAGCGGCACCATGGCGCTGTATGGCGCCTCTGATGCCCCGACCGACGCCGCCTGCGGGTCGGTATAGGTGACCCGCGGCACGGCCTCATAGTTCGCTGGGCGGGGATCGCCTGCGATGTTGGCGGCCACGATGTCGCCTTCGTATTCGCCGACGTGGGTCAACGGCCAGATTCCGTTGACGTCGCCAATCGCCCAGAGACGCTCGCCGGCACGCAGATGGTCGTCCACTTTGATCCCCATGGGGTCGGGCGTGAGGCCCACCGACTCGAGGCCGATGTCGTTGACGCGCGGGCGCCGGCCCGTTGCCACGAGAATCCTGTCACCCCTCACCTCTTCTCCATCCTCGAAGGCCAAGACGTACTCGGTCCCCGCCCGCCGTGCCTCTGCGGCGCGCTGGTTGAGTGCGAGCTCGATCCCGTCCATGCGGAACGCCTCAGCAAGCGCCTCGCCGAGCGGCGGGGGTTCCCGGGGGAGCAGGCGGTCAGCGCCCTCAACGACGAGCGACTCGCCGCCGAGGCGCCGCACGACTTGGGCCAGTTCCACCCCGGCTGATCCACCGCCCAGGACGAGAAGCCGGCGCGGGACCTCCTTCATGCTGGTGGCCTCTCGGGTGCCCCAGATCCCTTCGAGCTCGCGGAGGCCAGGAACGGGTGGTACGAACGGCGCTGCGCCCGTGGCCACGACGACGTGCTCCGCCGTGTGTCGGACTCCGTCGACCTCGACGACGCCGGTCCCGGCGAGTCGACCGGAGCCCCGTAGGAGATCGATGCCTCGGTCCGCCAGCCATTGCTCCTGGCCGGCGTCGGAGTAGTTGGACACCATGAAGTCCCGCCAGGTCAACGCCGCCTCGACATCGACCTCGGCATGCGCTCCGGCATTCCGTGCGCCCTGTACGGCCTCGCCAGGACGGAGAAGAGACTTCGACGGAATGCAAGCCCAGTAGGAGCATTCGCCGCCCACGAGCTCACGCTCAACCAGAGCCACGTGTTGCCCTCGCGCCGCGAGCGCCGCCGCGCAGTGCTCACCCGGCGCGCCTCCCCCGAGCACAATGACGTCGTAGTCACTCACGAGGAAAGCTCTCCGCCTGCTTGTCCGGCCACCATGAACGAGGCATACCAATCGGGCCAGTCGGGGTCGGCCTTGCCGATCTTCTTCTCGTGCTCGCCGTGGGCGGCTGCCGCACGTCGCAAGGCGCTCGCCAGATCGATGGCGGAGCTGAACGAAGTGACGTCCGGATCGACCCGTCCAGGAAGGCGGTCCGTGACCTCCTGGAGTAGCCAGCCGTTGCCGTCCGGATCCTCGAACGTGGCGAAGGAACTGTAGCTTTTGTGATCCGGATCGGGGCCGTTGACGCGCCCACTCGTGTCGTCGGGTTGGAGTTGTGCCCCCGGGTCTCCGGCATGGAATACGTCGCTGACCTTGGCTCCGCGATCGATGAGCTCCGAGCATCCGGCATTGATATCGGAAACGATGAGGTAGAAACCATGGTCGGACCCTGGTGCCGCCGCCGTGATTTTGCTCCCGAATTGGATGGAAGATAACGACTCAGGTGGCGTGAACTGGACTAGACGAAAGCCGTTGTCGAAGGAGAAGTCGGCGTCGAGCCTCCAGCCGAGGTTGAGGTAAAAGTCCTTCGAGCGATCGGCGTCCGCAACCGGAATCACTGTGACTTCGAGCTTCAGATCAATGTTTCCATTGGCCGTCATCTCATCGCTCCTTTGGTGCTGGATCGTGCCCATCCGGCCTCCCATGGGGGTCGTCGTATTCCGATTGTTGCCGCGACCTTATTGGGCTGCATCTGGGAATGCGCCCGGTGGAACGGGTTGCCGAACCCACCCGCCGTGCCGCCCCGCTCGAGGGATCCGGGTCGGGCCGAGCCCTCTCACCGACTGCCTCAGATCGCCCGAACAGGAGTACGGCGCCCCAGCTCAGAAGCGCACGGGCGACGTATGTCCTCCTGGTAGTACGGGAGGTGAAGTCCTGGTGGGCAGTCCCAAATATGTCTCTGCGGCCATCTTTCTCCCCGCCAGCTTCGTAGGACTGAGCAAGGAAGCAAAACGAACCAGGAGACGCGACATGAAGCAGCAGGGAACACAGGACCAGAGCTCGAAATACAAGGTCTCAGTTGGGCGAATGGCCAGTGCCGTTATGGCCCTCGGTGCGCTGTCCGGATTGGTTCTGGCTGACGGGACGGCGGGTGCGGCGACGAACCTCGTCGTGTCGACGGCCAAGAGCGCAAAATTTGGAACCGTCTTGGTGAGCGGGAAGACCGTGTACACGTTGAAGGCGAGCAAGACACCCTGCTCCAGTGCGTGCTTGACGATCTGGCCCGCTCTCACGCTGCCTGCAGGCGTGACAAAGGCAACCGCAGGAAAAGGCGTAAGCGCCTCCAAACTCGGCACCAAGATGCGGAGCGGTGGCGTTCTCCAGGTGACCTATTCCGGCAAGCCGCTCTACTACTTCTCCGGCGACACGGCGGCCGGCCAGGTGCATGGAAACGTGACGGATACTTGGGGTAAATGGTCCGACGTCGTGACCGTGAAGCCGGCCAAGTCAAGTTCTGGGTCTTCTAACTCCGGCGGTTCGAGTGCCGGCACGGGAGGAGCCTCGTTCTAGTGCCGAGCTATGGAGTCGGGCAGCCGCTGTGTCGTCGGTTTTAGTCGCGCCGTCTCAAATTCCCGCTCCTGTTGCTGCGCAGCGCAGGAACCGGAAGGCGAGCCGGCCGTGGCTCGCGCTTTCGTCACGCGTGTACCTCCCTGCGGTCGGGATTGCGGCCCTCGCCGTGGCGCTCGTTGGGGTTGGTTGGACCCGTCATTGGGGTGGTGAAAGCTTCACCGGATCCCTGACGAGTCTTCGAGTGGTCCTCGTTGGTCCGTTAAGCCTCGGGATCATCGGGGTATTTCTGATCGCGGAAAGAGTGTGGCCAGCGCAGGAACGGCCGCTCTTCGCCCGTGGACATCGTCACGACCTTCTCCTCACCGTCATGAACGCGCTTCTTGTCGCGCCACTAGTGACCGCGCTAACACTCTCCTTCATGGCGATGGTTCGCGCTGGTCTCCCGTGGATCGTCCTTCCGAAGATCGGCACGCTGCCGCGCTGGGGCGCGATCGCAGTCATCGTGGTCGCAATGGACGGCTTGAACTGGTTTGTCCATCTTGCGAATCACCGCGTCCGGACCCTCTGGCGCTTCCACGAGCTGCACCATTCCCAAGAGGACATGAATGTGTTGACGGTGTTCCGTACCCACCCGCTTATTCATGTCTCCTATCTCCTGGCGTTGATTCCCGGCGTGGTGCTTCTGGCCAACGGAGCGGCATCGATCACCATTCTCGTGATCTATGGCGGCATCGTGGCTTTCGCTCACTCCAACACCCGCTTGAGCTTCGGGCCGCTCGGCCGGGTCTTTGTGAGCCCCAACTTTCACCGTATTCACCACCAATTGGACGGGCCACAAGACGTCAACCTGGGCTTTGCGCTGTCGATCTGGGATCAGATCTTCCATCGCGCCGTGTTCCCGAATCCAACGACAGTCAGAATTGCCACTGGACTGCCGGGTCGCCCGTTGTCCGTCGAACAAGCGGCTGCGCAGCCCCATCACCTCGCGGTCCTCGCCGCTCAGATGGTGGCGCCATTCCGCCCGAGGCGCGACCTCGCGCTACCTCAGTCCATTCGATTGACTCCAATTCGGCCCGCGGAGATGCCAGGGGCGCCTTCGACGAGCGCGCAACCTCAGGACGGCGGTGCACACATGGGGGAGGCAGCGTCATGGTGACCGCCACCGCCGGAACGCACCGACGCACGGCTCGTGCTCTGTTGGCGACCGTCGTGAACACCCGCGCCGCACCTCCCATCGTCGACTGGGCGCTGCTCGCGGTCCGCATCGCGTTGGCCTGGATCTTTATCTATTACGGGGCGGGAAAGCTCTTCGGCGCGTTCAACGGTGCCGGCATTCACGGGACTGCTCTCTACTTTTCTCAGACCGCCCACCTGCACCCTGGTGGGCTCTTCGCGGTCCTCGGTGGGTTGATTGAGTTCGGCGGCGCAGTCGCTCTCGCCCTGGGGTTTTTCTCGCGCCTGGCCGGCGTTGGTCTCTTCGGGGACATGGTGATGGCGATGATCACGGTGACCTGGACAACGGGGATCAACAATCGTTCGAACCCACCGGGCTATCAGCTGAACCTCGCGCTCGCCGTGTTGGCGCTCGTTGTTGCGCTCCTTGGTTCCGGTCGGTTCAGTCTCGACGCACTCATCGAGCGGCGCGTCGGCGGGGGTTAGTAGTGGACGCGGGCACTGGTGTTCTGCGAGGTACCTCTGGCTCAGACCTGAACGGCCTCGAGTCGACACCGATGCGCACGTCCTCCCGCACGCGTCGGGGATTGGCAATCTCGCGATCGGCCCGGACGGACAGGCTCATCAGGGTCGCGATGAACCTCATCGGTGCCGGTGGTGCCGCCTTCTTCGCCCAGGCCACCCTTCGGGCCTACCTCCAGACGCATCGGCTGCTGGGAGTGGCCTTCTTCGCCGAGCAGATGTGGGTTGTCGCGGCGTACCTGATCCGGCGTCCTGCGCGCACGGTCAGCCGACGTTGGGGGGATTGGCTTCTTGCCTTCGGTGGAACCTTCGGCGGCGTCTTGTTTCGTCCGTTCGGAGCCCACCCCCAGTGGGGGGTCACCTCCGGGCTGGCCATTCAGCTGGTCGGCCTGGCAATCTGTGTGGCTTCGTTCCTCACGCTCGGTCGTTCATTCGGTTTTGTCGCCGCGGACCGAGGACTCGTGCAAAGAGGCCCCTACGCGGTCGTCCGGCATCCCATATACGCCTCCTATCTGCTGCTGCAATTGGGGTACGTCCTGCAGAGCATCTCGCTGCGCAACGCTCTCGTGATGGTGTTCGCTTCAGGTTGCAATGTCGGGCGCGCCGTAGCCGAAGACCGCCTGCTCACTGCGAATGAGGAGTCCTGCGTCTACAGGAGCCGGGTCCGGTGGAGACTGCTCCCAGGAGTCTGGTAGGCCATGGCGGAGACTTCACTCAGCCAGGCCAAAGGTGCCGAGCCGGGCTTGAACCGGACGTCGCTCGCTCTGCGCGTCGTTGGCGCCGGGCTGCTGTTCGCGACCGGTGGGATCCATCTCGACTTGTACCTCACCGGGTACCGGACCATTCCTACGATCGGATGGTTGTTTTTGCTTCAGGTGATCACGGCGTTCTTCCTCGGCGCGATCATCCTCGTTTCGAGCAGTCGTCTGGTTGCGGCAGCGGGCGCAGGGTTCGCGATCGCCACCCTCGCTGGCTATCTGTTGTCGTTACGCATCAGCCTCTTCGGGTTTCGTGAGATCCGCACCACCGCGGGAATTGTCGCCGGGCTGATCGAAGTCGTGACATTCGCGGTGCTCATGGCGTTGGTTCTTCGTCCATTCCCGCAGGGTCAACGCTCCGAGCGGGGGACTCGCGGCGGACTGTTCGACAGATTTCAACACATCATGCGGGCCGCTCGGTGGGCCGCCACGGCGTTCACCGTGCTGGTGCTGGTGCTGCTCTCCCTCTCGCTCGCGGCGACGGAACCCGCCTCCACCGGCAGCAGCTCTTCGAGCGCGCTCCTTAAGGTGACGAAGATCCATGGCGTCTCGGTGCTCACCAACGCCCGTGGCTACACGTTGTACTGGTTTGCACCCGATACGCCGACAGAGTCAACTTGCTACGGCACCTGTGCGGCGTATTGGCCACCGGTGACCGGCAGACCCGTCGCCGGGCCGGGCGTGACCGGCAAGGTCAGAACGATCGAACGGACTGGTGGTACGACCCAGGTCACCTACGACAGCCATCCGCTCTATACCTACGTCGGCGATTCCGCTCCCGGCCAGAACACGGGCAACAACATCAACTTGAACGGTGGGCTTTGGTACGAGATCGCCGAGTCCGGTTGATGAAACTCAGATGCCGTTCCGGGTCGAGGGCGCCAGGAGCAAGGCTCTGAGATTGGGTGCCTCGCCGACAAGGCCGCGTGCGGCGTTCACTCCATAGAGTTCGGTGGCCAGGGCGAACCGAGCGAGGCCATTGTGCAGGCGGTCTTGAGCGCTCCAGGCCGCGCATTCGTCATCGAGATCGAAGCCGTATCCACACCAGGCATGTCCGATGAGATCATGGACCGCACGAAACCGATCAAACGCGCCACCGAAGTCACAATCCAACAGAGGATGAAGGCGCTCCCCGGCGGTGGCGGCAGAGGTGAGCTCGAGCGTCCCAATGGCGCGAACCGCGAGGATCAGTTCTTGGTCGCTTTCGTAGGGCTGGGAATAACGGGTGAACACCACTCGTATGGCCTGCCGAAAGGTGTCTCGAGTGAGGAGAGTGAAGAGGTGATCCGTTTCCACTTGGAGTTGCCTGTACGCCTCAACTACTAATGCATCGTGATGCTCACTCCTCGATTGTAGGTACCACTCGCCCACCGTGACGGCGCTCGAGTGCTCCACCCCGGAGGTGGCGTCGAGATCAATTTCCACCTTGGCGCTCAGTCATTTCATGGCTTCTTCTTCGGCCGCAGGCAATGGTGGTCGTTACAGGCCAGCACTGAGAACACAATCCTCGTTCAAGGTACAACGCGAGTGGTCGTGCGTCCACGAGATTTGCGAGAAGCAATGACAACCATGCGATGGCGCAGTGACCGCCAGCCTTGGAGTGCCCATCGGTTCAGCCGCTCAGACACCTCGTCCAGGTCGCTGAAATTATCGGGGAAGTACACCGGGCACCTCCTCCAGGTATCGAGACGCAGCGTCGGCGTGGTCGACGGTGTCCACGGTGACCTCCTCGGGGTTCTGGATCCACTGTGGCGCTGAGGATGGGGTTGTCGCACCCGCGAAGTGCCCCGGTGTGGCTCCACCCGCTGAGGGGGCAAGGTTCGACTTCAACTTGGAAGGACACGTCGCCGGTCCAAACTTGAGCGGAGCGTTCAAAGGAGTGGACTACCTCTACATCCGTGCGGACGGCCGCGCGGAGCTCAATATCCGCGCCGTGATATCAACCGGAGACGGAAGGAGAATCTCCCTTGGTTGCGTCAGGGATCGCTCTTCGGAACGACGGGCCACCGGTTCTGCGGCTGCGCGAGAACGTGACTTTGACGAGCAATCACCCCGAACTGTCCTGGGTCAACCCAGTGCAGATCTGGGCCTTAGGGACGGTCGATGTGTCGACAGGACGGGTCCTGGTCCAGGCCTACACGTTCTGAGTGTCATCTGTCGCCGACCCTGGCTGCTGACCAGGGGGCTCAACGGGCGCGAGCGGGGACCGCAGAGGGTCACAATGGGCGCAAGAGGAGGTGACCGTGGAATTCCTCGTCACCATGACCACACACGTTCCAGAGGGAACACCGGAGACCGCCGTCCAAGAGATTCGTGCTCGAGAGGCCGCCCGTTCGACGGAATTGGCGGCGCAAGGCCATCTTTTGCGTCTCTGGCGCCCGCCATTGCGGCCGGGTGAGTGGCGCACGCTCGGGCTCTTTGCGGCGGACGACCAAGCTCAGCTCGAAGAGGTTCTGGCATCCATGCCGCTCCGTATCTGGCGAAAGGACGAAGTCGTGCCGCTGTCACCTCACCCGAGTGACCCGGCGCTCGCAGTCGAGAAAGAGCGGCGCGGTCGCGACGCGGGAGGGAATGCGTGATCGCGTCAGGTCAAAGGTTGCCATTGCGAGTGGCGGGTCCCAAGGCATAGGGGCAGGCATGGTGGCAGCGTACGCACAACAGGGCTGGGCCGTCGCGACCGCTCGGACGATCAAGCCCAGCGACGACGGCGAGATGCTCAGCGTCGAGGCTGACATCACTGACCCGTCGACGCCCGCGTTGATCGCGCGCGAAGCGCTTGAGCGGTTCGGTCGCGTCGACACGCTCGTCAATAACGCCGGTATTTACATTGGCAAGTCGTTCACTGACACACCGAAGAGGATTATCAGTCCATGATGGGCGTGAACGTCGTCGCCGCCTTCTTTCGGCTGACGCAGCGAGTCGTCCGCGAGATGCTGGCTTCCGGCGGGAGGCCACGTGGTGAATGTTTCCTCGACCCTCGTCGACTACGCAGACTCCACTGCTCCGTCGGTAGTTGCTTCGCTGACCAAGGGCGGCATCGCGGCAGCGACCAGGTCACTCGCAATCGAGTACGCGACTCGGGGTATCCGTGTCAACGCCGTCTCGCTAGGCGTCATTCAGACGCCCGTACACCCGACCGAGGAGTACGAATTGCTCGGACCTCGCCAGCCGATTGGTCACGTCGGCCAGGTAAGTGACGTCGTCAAGGGTCTCCTCTTCCTCGAGTCGTCGCCTTTCATCACTGGCGAAATCGTCCACATCGATGGTGGCCGGATTGCGGGTCACTGACCAGTGAGCCCTCGTCCCAGCTCCTCCCGCTAGTTCCGGGCCACCCGTACATCGGGCACTCAGCCCGGTTCGCCGTCCGCTGTTCAGCATCTGCTGGAGCACCCAAACGTACGCGAGCCAGCGGGGTTCGGTGGTGGCTCTCTTTTTTGATTCCCAACCCTGTGGACGGGCCACCACCTGAAACCAGGGTACCGACCAGGGCCCTGACGGGCGCGACTGGGGTGCCATGGGCGCAACCTGATTGATGGGTGGACACGCCCAGGCCGGGAGAGTGAAGGCAAACAATTCGCCACCGCGCCCGTCAGGTCGGAACTGTTACGAACCAACGTTTGACGTGCGCAGTTGCTCCCGACACAAGTGGTGTCATCGGCAAGCGATGAGTCGGAACCACCAAGGAATGAAAGCGAGAGAAGTCCATGAGCGCGACCGTGAAAATGAATCTGGAAAACCACATCGTCCCCGTGACCGATGTCGACCGAGCCAAGGGTTTCTACCAGCAACTTGGGTGGCGACTTGACGACGACGTCGCACCGATGGATGGACTGCGCTTCGTTCAGTTCACTCCTCCGGGCTCGCCGGCCTCGATTACGTTCGGCCTGGGACTGCACACGGCCGCGCCGGGCGGGACGCAGGGCACCCTCGTCGTCCCTGACATCGAGGCGGCTCGCGACGGACTCCTCAAGCTGGGCATCGACGTAAGTGACGTCTGGCACGGTCCTCCGTTCCCGGTCGAGGCGCGCCAACCCGGGGTTGACCCCGAGCGCACCAGCTACGGCTCTTTCTGCTCTTTCAACGACCCGGACGGCAATCTGTGGATCGTCCAAGAGGTCACGACGCGGCTCCCGGGCCGGGAGTGATTCTGCACGCGTAAACCATCCGCCCCACTTATCAGCCGCAGCTCGTTGCGGCGGCCGGGGCGGTGCATCTGTGCTCGAACCGCGGTAGCTAGGAAAGAAAAGGAGATGGTAAAGGTGCCTTACCTGGAGGTCGGAACGGAGAATTCCGACAAGGTCGAGATCTACTACGAGGACCATGGAGACGGTGCGCCAGTAGTCCTGATCCACGGATATCCACTCAGCGGATCATCGTGGGAAAAGCAGGTGCCCGTTCTTTTAGAAGCCGGTCACCGCGTCATCACGTACGACCGCCGGGGCTTCGGCAAGTCGAGTCAGCCGACCGTGGGATACGACTACGACACGTTCGCGGCGGATCTGAAAAGTCTCATGGATGAACTCGATCTGCGCGACGCGACACTGGTCGGTTTCTCGATGGGAACTGGCGAGGTGGCGCGGTATCTCGGAACGTATGGCTCCAACCGGGTCGTAAAGGCGGTATTGATCGGGCCTATCCCGCCGTTCTTGTTGCAGGCAGACGACAACCCCAAGGGAGTGCCCCAAAGCGTCTTTGATGGCTTCATGGAGAGTGTACGTAAGGACCGTTATGCGTGGTTCAAGTTCTTCCTCGACAACTTCAACAACGTCGACACCTTCCGCGGCACTCGTATCAGCGACGAGGCCTGGAACGCAAGCTTCGAGGTAGCGTCCGCTTCATCCGCCTACGCCAGCCTCGCCTGTGTCTCGACTTGGTTGACGGATTTCCGGGCCGACCTCCCCAAGATGGATGTGCCTGTGCTCGTTCTCCAGGGCACTGATGACCGCATCCTCCCGATCGAGTCGACCGGTCGGCGTCTTCCCGAACTAGTCGACGACGTGAAGTTGATTGAGATCACAGACGGACCGCACAACGTATGTTGGACGCATTCGGCCGAAGTCAACGCGGCACTGTTGGAGTTTCTGCGTTGATCAGCGAACTCCTCATTGGCCGCGAGGAGAAAGGAAACAGACGGGGCTTCTCGCAACGAGGGAAGGTGCCGTCCGTCCCTTGGGGGATAACCGATACAGCGAATCGCAGCTGTTGGAGCTCGGGGTAGATGTCGACGCCCTTGGTCGAACATCCGTTGGGCCCCGGCGTGAAGAACGAGAACGCGGATTTATCGGCTGGTTGCACCGGGCGCTTCGTCGGTGTCCGGGTGAGACGATGGCAACCCTGGTCGCTTAGGCTGCGGCCAAATGGTCAGCCAGCGCCCCCCCGGGTTTCGCGGCAGGACCAATGAGTGCGGTGTGCTCGATCGGCTACTGGAAGAAGTACGTAGTGGGCACAGTGCGGTCCTGGTCCTCCGCGGTGAAGCCGGTGTCGGAAAGTCGTCCCTGCTGCGCTACTGCGCTTCACAGGCCGCTGGGTTCCGCGTTGCCCAAGTCGCCGGGGTCGAGGCTGAGATGGAGCTGCCGTTCGCAGGACTGCACCAGCTGTGTGCGCCGATGCTCGGAAAGCTTGACTCGCTTCCGAAGCCACAGAAGGACGCACTGGAGGTGGCGCTCGGCATCTCGTCTGGCGATCGACCGGATGCTTTCCTGGTCGCCCTGGCGACGCTCAGTCTGCTGTCCGACGTTGCCGAGGAGCAGGCATTGGTCTGCCTCGTGGACGATGCACAGTGGCTGGATCGAGCCTCGTGCCAGGTCCTCGGTTTCGTTGCCCGACGGCTGTTGGCAGAGTCGGTCGCGATCGTCTTCGGTGTGCGCGAACCAAGCGCCGAACGCGAACTCGCGGGGTTACCGGAGCTGCGAGTCGAAGGGCTTGAGGAGGAAGACGCGCGCGCTCTCCTCGCAACAATCGTTCCGGGCCGGCTCGATGAGCGCGTACGTGACCGGATTGCCGCCGAAACACGGGGCAACCCATTGGCGTTGCTCGAGCTTTCGAGGAGTATGAGCACAGCCGCTCTGGCCGGCGGATTCGCGGTCCCAGATAGAGGGGATGTCCCCGGACAGATCGAGGAGCACTATCTGGCGCGAGTGGCCGAGTTGCCAGTAGCGACGCAACAACTCATGCTGCTCGCGGCGGCAGACCCCATAGGAGACGCCTCTCTTCTTTGGCGGGCGGCCCGGTCGCTTGGGATCGAACAAACGGCGGCCCAACCCGCCAGTGCCGATCAGTTGCTCGAGATAGGCGCGCGGGTACGGTTTCGACATCCGTTGGTGAGATCGGCTGTCTACGGTGCGGCCTCGGCGGACGATCGACGCGCAGTGCACGCTGCGCTAGCGGCCGCAATGGACCCTGCAGCGGATCCTGATCGGCGGGCCTGGCATCGTGCGCAAGCGGCGAGAGATCCCGACAAGGAGGTGGCCGGCGAGCTGCTCGACTGCGCGAAGGTTGCGCAGCGTCGGGGTGGTCTCGCGGCCTCGGCCGCCTTCCTAGAACGGGCGGTGGCACTCACCCCGGACCCGGGCCTTCGCGCCTCACGGGCGATTGCGGCCGCTCGTGCGAAATTCGAAGCCGCGGACCTCGCGGCTGCAGAGTCGCTCCTGGCGACAGCGGACGCGGGGCCGCTGGACGATTTCGGCCGGGCCCAGGTACAACGCATGCATGCTGAGATCACCTTTGATCTCAAACGAGGCCGCGACGCGCCACTACTTCTGCTCAGAGCGGCGCAACGACTGGAACACCTCGATGACGATCTCGCACAAGAGACCTACCTGGAAGCGATGGTCGCTGCTGTCTATGCCGCCAGTCTCGCGGCCGGATCGGATTACATCGACGTTGCGCGAGCGGCTCAAGCGGCGGCCCTAGGGCCCGAATCGCTTTCGGCCAGGCGGCTGCTGTTGCTCGGTATGGCGACCCGTGCGATCGAAGGGTATGTAGCCGCAGCGCCTGCGTTGACCGGAGCTCTACGCGCCTACCGTTCCGCCGAGCGAGAGCTGGACTGGCCAAGTGTCGCGTACGACCTCACGGCAATGGAGTTGTGGGACGACGAAGCTTGGTTCGAGCTTGCCTCGACGCAAGCGGAACTCGCTCGCACGACGGGAACTCTAACCTTGCTTCCCTATGCCCTTGACTACCTGGCTGGATTCCACATCCAAACGGGTGAGTTATCCCTAGCGGCCGGACTGTTCACCGAGGCACAGAGCCTCGATCTGGGAATCAGAGCCGAGACGCTTCCCTACATCCCGCTGCGGCTTGCAGCCTGGCGAGGCCAAACGTTGACAGCATTGAACCTGGTCGAGGTAATGAATCGCGCGGCCCGCGTCCGGGGCGAGGGCTGCGCGATCAGCTCGGCCGAATATGCGACGGCGATCCTTTACAACGGTCTAGGGCACTACGAGCTGGCGCTGGTCGCCGCACAGAACGCAGTCGCGGCAGACGACATGGTGATTGCTGCTTGGGCGCTGCCCGAGCTGGTTGAGGCCGCATCGCGATGTGGCCAGCCACAGGCCGCCCGTGACGCCGCGAATCGCCTCTCTGAATACGCCATGGCGAGTGGCACCGAGTGGGCGAAGGGAACCGCGGCGCGTTCGCGCGCGCTCGTCGTGGACGCTGAATCAGCGGAGGAGTTACATCGCCAGGCCATCGAGGCGCTTGAGCGGACCCGAATGGTGGCGCATCTGGCCCGGGCGCAGCTGAGCTATGGCGAATGGTTGCGCCGGGTGAACCGCCGGGCCGACGCGCGGCAGCCGCTCCGAGCCGCCTATGACACGTTCTTCTCAATGGGGGCGAATGGATTCGCGGAGCGCGCGCGCCACGAGTTGATGGCTACGGGGGAAAAGGTGCGGAAACGTCGGGACGACACCCGTGACGAACTCACCCCCCAAGAGGAGCACATAGCGCGTCTCGCCCGAGACGGTCTGACGAACCCAGAGATCGGCGCGGAGCTCTTCATCAGCTCGCGGACCGTCGAATGGCACCTGCGCAAGGTATTCACGAAACTGGGGATCAATTCACGGAGGGACCTGCGCGCCGCGTTGCCGAGCTGAGGGCAGAGACGGGCACGGTTTCTTAGAACCCAGGCCAGGGCAATGGACCAGGGTGTCAAACGGGCGCGAGGGCTCGCCCGGATCGCCATGCTCACTTCAGAGGGCCCATTTGACTCGAGACCCTGAAGAGGAAGACCTGTGCGTGCTGATATCAAGCCTGGCGCGAAGTTCCCTGACTACGACTTGACCGACCATACCAAGACTCGCCGCAGACTCAGCGAGTTGCAGGGCAACGACCCAATGGTTCTGGTGCTTAGCCGAGGTCACTACTGTCCGAAGATCACCAACAACACTTGGAGCTTGTATCTCTGTACTCGAAGTTCGTGGTGGCGTATACGCAGATCGTCACGATCTCGACCGACAACATCCTTGCGACTCGTGAGTTCCGCGACTCAGTTGGTGCCGGTTGGACGTTCCTCTCCGACGCGGGCAGACGGGTGCAGAAGGACCTGGACATTCAGGAGTACACCGATCCCGTACCACGATCCGATGATCCCTTACACGCTCGCGCTGAAGCCGGGCTCGTCATCCACACCGTGTACAACGGCTATTGGTTTTGGGGCCGCCCGTCGGGTGAAGACTTGCGGCGCGATCTTCGCGAGGTGACACGCGAGATTCGTCCCGACTGGGATCTCGGCGCGCCGGGCCTCAGGTCGGCCTGGGAGGCGGGCAACTACGCACGGTTCTTCCCGGACCCCGACGTCCACCCTGTTTCTGATCCGCCCGAGCAGGTCAATCCCTTGGTTCAGGGACGTCGAGCTCCCCGCCCGACGACTCCAAGAGCGGGGCTGTAGCAAACCGTTCTTGAGGAGCAGTCGTGCTCCCCGAATGCCCTCTGCTCCAAACGGCAGTCCCCGGTCCTGGGTACGCTCCGTTCTGTGCGTGTAGGAGTGCTGACTGGTGGCGGCGACTGCCCGGGTCTGAACGCGGTGATCCGGGCCGTCGTACGCAAGGGTGTCCAGGTTTACGGTGACGAGTTCGTCGGATTCCGCGACGGTTGGCGAGGTCCTTTGGAAGGCGACTCGATGCCGCTTGACGTCGCCGCCGTCCGGGGAATCCTGCCGCGCGGAGGCACGATTCTCGGGTCCAGCCGAACCAATCCTTACAGAGAGGACAACGGTGAACGCCGGATTCTCGACACGGTAGACAGCCTTGGTGTCGAGGGCCTTGTTGTGATCGGAGGTGAGGACACCCTCGGCGTGGCGACCAAGCTGTCAGCGACCGGTCTTCCTGTTGTTGGTGTACCAAAGACCATCGACAACGATCTGGGAGCCACCGATTACACGTTCGGTTTTGATACCGCCGTGACGGTTGCAACTGAAGCCATCGATCGATTGCACACAACGGCTGAAAGTCACCACCGTGTACTCATTGTCGAGGTCATGGGACGACACACCGGATGGATCGCCTGGCACTCCGGAGTTGCCGGGGGTGCAAACGCGATACTTATCCCCGAACGCCCGTTCCACATCGAGGAGGTGTGTGCCTTCATCGAGCATCGCTTTGCAAGTCACTACGCGCCGATCATCGTCGTGGCCGAAGGAGCAATGCCACTCGAGGGTACGTTGCCTTCGCGGGATGGCGAGGTGGATGCTTTCGGCCATGTGCGCCTGTCGGGGATCGGGAACCTCTTGGAGTCGGAGATCGCCCATCGCACGCAAAAAGAAGCCCGCACCACGGTTCTTGGACACGTGCAACGCGGTGGGAGTCCCACAGCGTTCGACCGCGTGCTCGCGACGAGGTTTGGACTACATGCCATAGACGCTCTGCATGATGGTCACCTCGGTCAGATGGTGGCGCTGCATGGCACCTCCATCCACCTCGTCCCGCTCTCTGAGGCCTTGGCGACGATCAAACTGGTGCCACCGGAGCTCTATGCGGAAGCCGAGGTTTTCTTCGGATGACTCCTCGTCGCGGTCCCGTTGCGGCCTGCCGTGCAGGCTGATTCTTGGCTATCGGACGTCACTTCGAATTGGTCGAGGGCGCAGTGACGGGAGACTTGCCCCCTTCTGCGCTGCGAACCCGTTCGACGATTTGAGTGAGTTCCTCGCCCGAGATGGTCTCCTTCTCAAGGAGAGCTGCAATCACGGCATCCAACGCGTCTCGGTTGCCGCTCAGGAGTCCCGCGGCCCTGTCCTCGGCTTCAGAGAGCAAGCGCCCGACCTCCTGGTCGATGACCAGTTGGGTGCCTTCTGCGTAGGGACGTTCCTGACCAAATTGAGGGCCATTCAGGTACGAGGGCTGATCGGATCCGTACCCGATAGGTCCCAGCAGAGGCGACAATCCCCACTCCGTGACCATTTTGATGGCCAGATCGGTGGCTCCGGACAGATCGCTGGCCGCGCCGGTGGAGGCCTCTCCGATGACGAGGTTCTCCGAGGCCCGGCCACCGAGGCGAATGGCCAGGGAATCGAGCAGGTAGCTCTCGGCGTACAGATGGCGCTCATCGACCGGTAGCTGTTCGGTGACCCCGAGCGCCCGTCCGGCAGGCAGGATGGTGATCTTGGCTACCGGGTCGGCGTGTTCGGACAACAACGCCACGAGAGCGTGCCCGGCCTCGTGGACGGCCACCGAATGTTTCTCCTCGGGGAGCAAGGCATTCGACGCGTCCCTGCGGCCGAGGATGACGCGGTCTCGAGCCTCGTCGATGTCCCGGGCGAAGATGACGTCGCGGTCGTTACGCACGGCGACGATGGCGGCCTCGTTGATGAGATTGGCCAAATCCGCCCCCGAGAATCCAGGGGTGGCCCTGGCCACGGCGTCGAAGTCGACGTCGGGGGCCAGATGCTTGCCCTGGACGTGCACGGCCAGGATGGCGGCACGCTCGGCCTGGTTGGGCAGGGGAATCTCGACCTCGCGATCGAAGCGGCCTGGTCGGAGGAGGGCGGCGTCGAGCACCTCGGGGCGGTTGGTGGCGGCCATGACCACCACACCCGTGGTGGGGTCGAAGCCGTCCATCTCCGCGAGCAGCTGGTTGAGCGTTTGTTCACGCTCGTCGTTCGAGACGATCGAGCCGCCCCGGCGTTGGCCGATGGCGTCGATCTCGTCGATGAAGATGATGGATGGGGCCCGTTTGCGTGCGTCGGCGAACAGATCGCGGACCCGAGAGGCACCAACTCCCACAAAGAGTTCGACGAAGCTCGAGCCGGTGAGGGCCAGAAAGGGCACGCCAGCCTCGCCGGCCACAGCCCGGGCCATGAGGGTCTTGCCCGTTCCCGGCGGTCCGACCATCAGCACCCCTCGAGGTCCAATGGCTCCCGCCCGGGCATAGCGCTCTGGGTGGCTCAGGAAGTCGACTACTTCGGACACCTCACGCTTCGCCCCTTGGTAGCCGGCGACATCGGCGAATCGGGTCGTGGGTTTGTCTTCGTCGTAGACCCTGGCCTTGGATCCCCCGATGCCCATGATCCCGCCCGACAACTGGCGGGCGCCTCGGCGCCCCATGTAGATGAAAAAGGCGATGAGCAACAAGAACGGAACAAAGGACAGCACGTCGGCCAGGACCGCCGAACCTTGTCCGACACCGGTGATGTCCACGTTGTGGGCCTTGAGGGTGGGCGCCAGCTGGGTGTCGTTGATGGCGGTGGGGATCTGGGTGGTGTAGTCGTCTCCGCCTTTGAGCGAGCCGGAGATCCCGCCGCCGGGGTTGATGGACGCCGTATGCACCTTGCCCGAGGTGACCTCGGACAAGAACTTCGAGTAGCTGAAGTTCTTGGTCGGGGTACTCGACATGTGAGGGATGTAGAGAAGTACCAGAGTGATGAGAATGCCGGCGGGAAGGAGCCACATTCGCCAGCGTGGCGGGGGAGGGGGGGCTGGCGCCGCTGGTCGGTCCTTGGGCTCGCCGGGCTTGGCTGCTCCCGTGAGATGACGGGTCCTCTGCGTCATGGTCAGAACTCCCTCGGCTGGCAGGTCAAGTTTCTGCGGCGACTACCCGCATCGGCTGCTCGCGGGCCCGACCTGCAGCGTATTCGCGCAGGAATTGCGTTACGCCGGCTGGTCATTCTTGGGCCTAGCGAAGCCATGTACCCGCAATTTCCAAGGTTTAGGGTCGTCTTGTGGAGGCACGATGTGGTCCCGGGCACAAGCTTGAATGCGGACACCCGGCCCCGCTACCCACGGCTCCCGTTACTGTCGCAATTGCCAGCTCAGACAGAGGAGGGTGCAGTCGTGGTCCCTACACCAGGCCAGCCAGTCAGCTTCAGCAAGGACATAAAGCCGCTCTTTCGCGAGCGCGATCGTGAGTCCATGCAGTCCCATTTCGACCTGTGGTCGTTTGACGATGTAAGTCGGAACGCAGATTCGATACTCGGTCGAGTCGCCGCAGGGTCCATGCCTTGCGATACGCAGTGGCCCGATGCCCAAGTCGCCGTATTTCGGAGCTGGGTGGAATCGGGCAAGGCCGAGTAGACGCGACTTCAGAAGGCCTCAGCGCCGCTGGCGCAGCCGACGATGACGGGGTAACACATACGTGCGTGTCCACAATTAACGCGTCGGGCCCCCGGTCCGATCCGATGATGAGAGAGGCCAGCCTCATGAGTGATGAGAACGACGACGTCAAGACCGCAGCATCGAAACTTACCGACGCGATGAGCGGGCTCTTGCGTGCCATCGATGCGATTGGTGATGAGGGTGCGGCGGCCAGCGATATCCCGGACGACTTGCCGGAGCAGCTCGAAGAGCTCGCGGCACGCCTAAACGCCGCTCGTGGTTTCGCCGGTTGACCAAGTTGCTCTTGGACGATCGCTGGTGAGTCGACCTTGAGAAGCTGCCGGCGGGACATTCCATGGTGATGCAAGAGGCCGGTCCATTAGTTTGACTGGAATGCGACTCTTGTTAGTGGCCTATCCCGGTGCTGGAAAGGGCACTCAGGCCGAGAAGTTGGCTACGCACTATGGAATCGAACACCTGTCGAGCGGGGCCCTGTTGCGCGATGAGGTCGCACACGGCACCAAGATTGGGCGAGTTGCTGCCGATTATCTGGAGCGTGGCGATCTCGTACCTGACGAATTGATGTTCGAGATGCTCTCCGCTCGGGTTCTCGAGGCCGCCCGCAATGGTGGGTATGTACTTGATGGATTCCCGAGGACAGTGCGCCAAGCGGAAGAGGCATATTCCATAGCCCAGGGTGTCGAAGGAATCACACTCCAGGCTGTCGTGTACCTTCGAGTCAGCAGAAACGAGCTACACAATCGACTGCAGGCTCGCGCCGTCCGCGAAGGGCGCACCGATGACACCGAGGCCGCAATCGCGCACCGTTTTGAGGTGTTTGACGCCCAAACACAGCCCCTCCTGGTCTTCTATGCGAAGCGCGGATTGCTCCTCGAGATCAACGGTGAACAAACGGTTGAAGAGGTATTTGCTGACACGATCGACGCCTTGGATCGCCTGCCCGTGACGTAAGCACCGTCTTGCACCCACTCATCTCAGCGCGGTCCTTGCTGGCGTCGATCTCTGTTTTTCCAACCGGCTGCGCAGCCGATGGTTTACCTACACGCCACCCGAATGCGGCAGGTGTGGTGTGGAGGTGGTTCTTCGTGTGGTGGCTCTGCCGTCGTCGTCCTTTGCTCGGCTGCCAGCGACGCCAGTCCGCCGCGCTGCAGTACCAGCCCGGCGACGACCGCTCCGGCCACGAAGATCAAGGCAGACCACAGAAACGCCGTTGTGTAGCTATGGAGCAGCGCTGCTTGAACATTGGCCGGCGACGCCACCCGGCCAACCAGGTAGGACGCGGCCGCACTGGCAGCCAGGGTATTGAGGAGTGCCGTGCCGATGGATCCCCCCACCTGTTGGGCGGTGTTGAGGGTCGCCGATCCCACGCCGGCGTCTTGAGGTGCCAACCCAAGGGTGCCGGTGCTGAAGGCGGGGGCGACACTGAGCCCGAAGCCGATGCCCAACACGAGGAGGTAGGGCAGCACGTGGGTGACGTACGACGAATGCAGCCCGACCAGATGGAGCCCGAACAACGCCGCCGCGCACACGAGCAACCCGATCGGCACGATCGGCTTGGGTCCGAAGCGCGGTAACAGACTCCGATTGGAAATCTGGGCCATCGTGGCTAATGCAGCCACCAGAGGGAGGAACGCGATGCCGGTCTTCACCGGACTGAACCCCAGCGTGCCCTGCAGGTAGTAGGTCAAGAACAAGAACACACCGAAGATCCCCACGCTGGCGAACAGCATGGCCAACATGGATCCTCCGCGGGTTCGACTGAGCACGACCCGGGGTGGGAGCAGCGGGTACTTCGCCTTGGTCTCGAAAGAGGCGAAGGCAGCCAGTAGGACCACTCCGGCCACGAGGAACCCGATGGTGTAGGGATTGCTCCACATCGTGGTCTCGGCGTGTGAGAAGCCGAAGACCAAGGAGAACAGCCCGCCGGCCACGAGGAAAAGGCCGGGCAGATCCAAGGGGTCGTGGTCGGCACCCTGGTCGCTCTTCAACCACAGCACGGCACCGATGATGGCGGTCGCCGCGAATACGAGGTTGACGAAGAGCGTCCATCGCCACGAGGCGTAGGAGGTGAGAATGCCGCCGAGGAGGAGCCCCAGCGCGCCACCCGCGCCCGCGATGGCGCCGTAAATCCCGAAGGCCTGCCCGCGCTCTGCCGGATCCGTGAAGGTGGTGGTCAAGAGCGCCAGCACCGAGGGCGCGAGGAGCGCCCCGAACGCGCCCTGGACGGTCCGGGCGATGACGAGCATTGCGAAGTTGACCGACGCCCCACCGAGGGCTGAGGCTGCCGCGAAGCCGACCAGTCCGATGATGAGTGCCCGCTTTCGTCCCACCATGTCCCCGATGCGGCCGCCCAAAAGGAGCAAGCTGCCGAAGGCAAGCGAGTACGCCGTGACGATCCACTGGCGGTCTGCGTTGGAAAAGTGCAGATCATGCTGAGCGGTGGGGAGGGCGATGTTCACGATGGTGCTGTCGAGAATGACCATCAACTGAGCGGTCCCGAGAACCGCAAGGATCCACCACCGCCGGCCGTAGTTGGCCGCATCGACCGTGGTCCGGCCCTCGCCCGCATGCTCCATCGTCATTAGAGAGGTCATCGGATCTCCGTCTGGGTAGTTAGGGAGCCTTTTCGGATTGTACCGGCCCATTTCTGGGGAGTTATAGGAGGTGCTCGGTCCGCGGGCGGCGCGGTGCTGGTCACGGTCCGAACCACCGACCCAGATCGAAAGGGGAGGAGATGGCCCCAGGAGAAGAGCCGGTTGCGTTTCTGGGCATCGGCACGATGGGACGCGCCATGGCGACGAGCGCAATCCGTGAGGGCGTTCCGACCGTCGTCTGGAACCGTGACCCAAGGTCACTCCGCGACCTCGCTGACCTGGGTGCTGAGGTGGCCGAAACCCCTGACGACGCGGCTCGACGAGCCGGCATCGTTGTCACGATGGTGACGGACGCGGACGCCGTCTTGTCGATCGCTAAGGATCAGGGCATGCTCGCCGCACTTTCTCCGGGCGCCGTGTGGGTGCAGATGAGCACCATCGGTGTAGACGGAATCGCACGCGTCCAGGCGCTGGCAGAGGCCGAGCGTGCCGACGTGACTCTCATCGATGCGCCGGTATCGGGCAGCAAGGAACCGGCGGAACGAGGTCAGCTGACGATCTTTGCCTCGGGCTCGGAACTGGTCCGCTCGCGTTTGGATCCACTGTTTGCCGCGCTGGGCCAGCGAACCATATGGGTGGGTCCCGTTGGGGCGGGGTCGCGGTTGAAGCTCGCGGCCAATGCGTGGCTCGCGTTATCAGCCGAGGCGATCAACACGTCCGTCGCGTTGGCCCGCCGGTTGGGGCTCGAGATCGAGACTGTCGTGAACGCTTTGGGTGGCAACCCGCTCGTGTCCCCATGGCAAGCGGCGAAGTTGCAACGAATCTCCCAAGGTGATTTCTCGGTCCAGTTCGCGCTGTCCCTCGCGCTCAAGGACGTGCACCTCGCCCTCAAGGCGGATGGGGATGCCCGCTTCCAGGCGCTTGCCTCCTTGGCGGACGAATGGCAACAAGTCGTCGAGCTCGGGCTCGGCGATCGCGACCTCACGATCGTCACAAGGGCACTCGGGGAAGAAGGAGCAGAGGCGTGACCGGCTACCTCCCGGCCGAAGAGCGCTACCGGGCCATGACCTACCGCCGATGTGGGCGCAGCGGGCTCCTCTTGCCCGCCGTGTCACTGGGACTGTGGCAGAACTTCGGCGAAGACCGGCCAATCGCCACCCAACGCGCCATCGTGCGCCGAGCCTTTGACCTGGGCATCACTCATTTCGACTTGGCCAACAACTACGGACCGCCCTATGGCAGTGCCGAGACCAACTTCGCCCGCATCCTCCGAGACGACTTCCGCGACCACCGCGACGAATTGGTTATCTCGACCAAGGCCGGCTGGGACATGTGGCCAGGACCCTATGGCGACCTCGGCTCTCGGAAGTACCTCATTGCGAGCCTCGAGCAAAGCCTGCGGCGACTCGGTCTTGACTACGTCGACATCTTCTACCATCACCACTTCGACCCGGAGACTCCCCTCGAAGAGTCCCTCGGCGCCCTCCACACCGCGGTCACCGCCGGAAAGGCCCTCTACGTCGGCATTTCCTCCTACTCCGACAAGCGGACCGCCGAGGCGGTCAGCATCCTCCGCAATCTCGGGACCCCGCTCCTCATCCACCAACCGTCGTACTCGATGTTCAATCGTTGGATCGAAGACCGCCTCCTCGACGTACTGAGCGCTGAGGGAGTTGGGTGCATCGCTTTCTCGGTCTTGGCGCAGGGTCTCCTCAGCGATCGGTACCTCAACGGTATCCCGCCAGGTTCCAGGGCCTCGCTCAACGACTCACTTTCGCATGACATGCTCAACGACGAGAACCTCGCCCGCATCCGGGCACTGAACGACATCGCACTCGGGCGCGGTCAGTCCCTCGCACAAATGGCGATCGCGTGGACGCTGCGCGACCGTCGGGTCACTTCCGTGCTCATTGGCGCGAGCAGCGTCGGTCAGCTCGATCAAAACGTCTCCGCTCTCGACCACCTCGAGTTCACCGACAATGAGATCGCAACCATCGATCGCTACGCCGTTGACGCGGGAATCGACTTGTGGCGGACCCCTGCGACGTCGTGATCCAGACCGCGGATTCAGGCGCTCCCTCTCGATGAAGACGCGGCAATCATCCCGACACACCCTCGGCAATGCGATCGCCGATTTTCTTGTCGATGTTGCGCCAATACTCGACGGCACGCTCGAGCACCGGTGCAGACACCCCCTGACTTAGGTGCCCAACCACGTTGGAAACAAGGCGGTCGCGTTGGTGATCGTCCATGACATCGCGTACGAGAGTGCCAGGCTGGCCCCAGTCGTCGTCGTCCCGTCGAAGCGTGTAGGCCTCGTGGACGAATTCGCCGTCGGCCTCCCACCTCTCGACGTAGGGGTAGCGCTCCGGGTCGGCGGCCGGGCCGCCCTTAGAATTCGGAGCGTAGACAGGGTCGGAGACCTTCTGGATCCGCATCGCGCCGTCCTTGCTGTAGCTGTGAACGGGGGCGATCGGTGAGTTGACCGGGATCTGCTTGTAGTTGACTCCTAGCCGGGCGCGGTGAGCGTCCGCATAGGAGAAGATGCGGCCCAAGAGCATCTTGTCGGGGCTGACGCCGATCCCGGGCACCAGGTTGTTCGGCTCGAATGCGGCCTGCTCTATCTCGGTATGGAAGTCGGTGGGGTTGCGGTTCAGGGTCAGCCGACCAACCTCGTGCAATGGATAGTCGCCATGCGGCCACACCTTGGTGAGGTCGAACGGGTTGAACCGGTACGTCCTGGCCTCCTCGAAGGGCATGATCTGCACCCGCAGCGTCCATCTCGGCTGGTCACCACGCGCGATCGCTTCGAACAGGTCGCGGCGGTGGTAGTCACCGTCCTCGCCGGCAATCCGGTCCGCCTCCTCCTGGGCGAGGAAATCGACACCTTGTTCGGTTTTGAAGTGATACTTCACCCAAAATCTGTCGTTCTTGGCGTTGACCCACATGTAGGTGTGACTCGAGTAGCCGTTCATGTGCCGCCATGACCTAGGGATCCCGCGGTCGCCCATCAACCAGGTGACCTGGTGTGCCGACTCCGGTGACAGAGTCCAAAAGTCCCACTGCATATCGTGATCGCGCAGATCGGAATCGGCTCGGCGCTTCTGCGAGCGGATGAAGTGCTGGAACTTCATCGGGTCACGGAGAAAGAACACGGGGGTGTTGTTGCCCACCATGTCGTAGTTGCCTTCCGACGTGTAGAACTTCAATGCGAATCCACGGGGGTCACGCCAGGTGTCCGGGCTACCCCGCTCCCCGGCCACGGTCGAGAAGCGGATCACCGTGTCGGTTCTCGTGCCCGGCTGGAAGAGCGCAGCCTTGGTGAATGGCGTGACATCGGCGGTGGTTTCGAAATGGCCGAAGGCGCCTCCCCCTTTGGCATGTGGCTGCCGCTCCGGGATCCGCTCCCGGTTGAAGTTCGCCATCTGCTCAATCAGATAGTGGTCCTGCAACAGGATGGGTCCGTCCGGGCCGACCGTCAGCGAGTGTTCGTTGCTCGCAACGGGGATTCCGGCGTCGGTGGTCGTGGGCCGGGCGTTGTCCTCGGGCATGGCGCATCCCTTCGCGGTGGGCTTCCGTTCTGACTGTCTGCTCGTACCCCGAAAATGTCAACGATCACCTCAGCCGGCCCATTTTGCCTGGTCCATGACGGGAGGGGGATCGACGACGACCCGGTTCTCACCGGGGTACGGCCGTGCCGCACATGCCCATATCGTGCAAATTGTCGCCGCGGACTTGACCGCGAGATGTGCTGCGTCCATGACAACAAGGAGGAGAGCATGACGGAAGCATTCGTCCTTGGTGGAGTGCGAACGCCCGTCGGTCGTTACGGCGGATCATTGTCACATCTACGTACCGACGATTTGCTCGGGCAGACGTTGGTGGCAACCTGCCAGAAGCTGGGTGTCCCGCTCGAGAAGATCGAGGACATCTCAGCGGGCTGTGTGAACGTGGCGCATGAAGGGATGGGAGACATCGCGCGCTGGGGCGCGCTTGCCGCGGGGTTCCCCGACTCCGTGCCCGCCGTGACCATCAATCGGTTCTGCGCGTCTTCGCTGACTGGCGCAATTTCGATCGCTCATGCCATCCGGTGCGGCGAGCTCGGCGTTGGCTTGGCGGGTGGGGTCGAGTCGATGTCCCGTTCAGGGTGGGCCCAGATGAAAGGGGACGCGCCCTTCAGTCCCCGGGGCCCCATCCTCTTGCTGGACACCATGTGGGCAGGAGCGGGCGGCCCTCCGAACCCGGTGCTGCTGGCTCGCAATGCGTACGTCGACATGATCAAGACGGCGCAGAACGTGGCGGATCGCTACAAACTCACTCGCGAGGAGATCGACGCCTTCGCTTTCCGTTCTCACCAGCATGCAGCTGCGGCCCGGGACTCCGGTCGGTTCGCGGCCGAGATCCACCCGGTCGAGATCGCGGGTACTCGCAAGGAACCCGCACGGACCTTTGAGCACGACGAGGTCATCCGAGGTGACACGACCCTCGAACAGCTTGCTGCCCTTCCCCCGCAACCCAACACGACACAGATGACGGCGGGGAATTCCTCGCCGCTGAGTGATGGTGCCAGCGCGGTGGTCCTGGCGAGCATGGAGTCGGCCCAGGCGTTGGGCATCGAGCCTTTAGCTCGAGTGGTCGCATCGTCGACCTATGCCCTCGACCCGCAGTACATGGGGATCGCTCCCGCCTTTGCCATCGCAGCTGCACTCAAGCGTGCCGGACTCGCGCCGGCTGACATCGATGTCTGGGAGATCCACGAGGCGTTCGCCGCCCAGGCGCTCGGCGAGCTGAGAGAGCTGACGGTACAGCTCGACGGCTTTGAGGTTCCGGATGATCGGCTCAACCCCAACGGCGGGGCCGTGGCGATCGGTCATCCGTTCGGTTCGTCAGGGACTCGTTACGTCCTCACTCTGGCCACGGAGCTCCATCTGCGTGACCTCCGCTACGGCGTCCTGGGCGTTTGCGTCGGTTCCGGCCAGGGGGTGGCGCTCGTGCTCGAGAACCCCCGGGTCGCGTAGGAGAAGGGCTCCAGCGCAGAGCTTGGCGCTTCGGCAGCCCGAAGACGCAGACGCCGGCCATCGTGGTGCGTTCCGAAGCCCCTCACAGATTCAAGGGACAGGTCATGGCCCCTGCTCCTACCGGACCCTCAGCTCTTGCGCTCTGGGACGCCATCCCGGTTCTTTCGAACACCAAGCCTTCTTCGAAATCACGCGTCCGCGCGTCACCCTCGCTCGGGATCACCTGCCCGACCGACGGGTTCGGTTGGTTCCTTCGCTGCGGTACCGGAGCCGATTTCAGACGGTCGCTCGGTTCACGATTCGCCCCCGTATTCGGCGTCGGTCACCTGATCCCCCCAGTGCGCGTCGCCCTGGGTGATTGAGAGGTGGGTCATGAAATGGTCGCGAGCCGCACCGTGCCAGTGCTCCTCGCCGTCGGGAGTGGAGACCACGTCACCTGGTCGAATCTCCATCAGGCGATCCCCCCGAGACTGGACCTGCCCCTTACCCTCGGTGACGTAGAGGGTCTGACCGCCGTCGTGGGAGTGCCAGGCCGTACGTGCGCCCGGAGCGAAATGCACGGCGTTGACATTGAGACGCGCAGGCACAGGGCCCCGGGCGACGGCGTCGATCCAGACGTCGCCGGTGAAGAAGTCAGCCGGACCCCTCACTGACGGCTGGTTGGTCTGTATCTCCATCTGCTTCTCCTCTCGTGGCACTGATGACCGCCTATTTTTGGAGGCGAGTTCAGTTTGAACCGTCATGAACCTCAATGTGGTCGCAAGGAGGCAAATGATGAGTTCGCTCAACTCCGATGTCCTGCCGCTCGGGTCGCACCGCCCCGCTCCGCCTTTTGCCGGGTGGGCCGAGAGCAAGTCTGGTCCGGGGCCGGTCATCCCGTTCCGGCGGTGGCGAGCCTTCGCATTGCTGGTCGTGGCCTACTTCATGACCATCGTCGATCTCACGATCGTCAACGTGGCGTTGCCCACGATCGGTTCAAAATTGCATTTCCTCCAGTCGGATCTCCAGTGGGTCGTCACGGCCTACGGTCTGACATTCGGAGGCTTCCTGCTCCTCGGGGGCCGAGCCGCAGACCTCCTCGGCCGGCGACGGTTGCTCATGGTCGGCCTGGCCATCTTCAGTGCCGCGTCGCTCGCCTGCGGTCTCGCCACGACGGACACCTTCCTCATCGTGATGCGTGGCCTTCAAGGCTTCGGCGCCGCTGTGGTGCTGCCGGCGGCGCTCTCCATCGTCATGAACATGTTCCCAGAGGGTGCGGAGCGCAACAAGGCGCTGGGCATCTGGGGCGCCACGGGTGCCATGGGCGCAACCGTCGGCCTCCTAGCAGGAGGGGTGCTCACCACCTATGTCGGCTGGCGGTACATCTTCTTCTTGAACGTGCCGATCGGCGGGTTCGCACTCCTCCTGGCGCCCAAGGTGGTGCCGGAAAGCCGCCTTCAGGGGGAACGCCGTCGGTACGACCCCTTCGGGGCCCTGTCCGTCACCGCGGCATTGGTGCTCTTTGTCTACGCCATCTCCCAGGCACCGCAGGCCGGCTGGGCGGTTCCGCAGACCGTCCTGATGCTCGTGGTGGCGGGGGCGCTCCTCACGATGTTCCTCGTCATCGAGACCCGGGTCGCGTCCCCGCTGCTGCCCCTGCGTCTGTTCCGGCTGACCACCGTCGCCGGCTCGAACGCCGTGGGGTTCTTGCTCACGGCGAGCTTCTACACCTTCGTCTTCGTTGGGACCCTCTACATGCAAGATGTCCTTGGTTTCTCGGCCCTGAAGACCGGCGTCACTTGGTTGACTGCCTCCCTGACCTCAGTCGCCTTCGCGGGAGTGTCGCAAATGTTGGTCACCAAGTCGTCGGCCAAGATCGTGATGGCCTTCGGCATGGTGCTGATCGGATCTGGCGTCCTCTGGGCGACGCAGATTCCGGTGCACGGCACCTTTTGGCACGACCTGGCGGGCCCGTTCTTCGTGTCAGGCATGGGGACGGCCTTTACCTTCATTCCGGTGTCCATCGGAGCTCTCGCCGGCGTAACCGACCGCGACGCGGGCGTCGCCTCTGGGCTGCTCAACACGTCCCAGCAGTTGGGCGGCGCCATCGGAGTGGCCATTGCCTCTTCGATCGTCACGTCCCGTTTTCACGCGTTGCTCCACCACGGCTCGAGCACCGCGGCCGCCCTTACCGGGGGCTACGAGTGGGCGCTGTGGGTGTGCGGGCTGATCGGCCTCGCCGGCGTTCCCGTCACGTTCCTGCTGATCCGTCGGGCGGATATAACGAAGGCGGTGGCCAAAACCCAGGCAGTGGCGCCAGCGAAGGTCTCCTCTTCCGCCGACGACTAGGTCGAAAGAAACCCGAGCGGTATCCGAGATGTCAACGGGCGACGACGCCTTGCAGGGCAACGCGAGCGTCATCGACGAGTTTCGAGCTCACGGCCGAGAGGTGGCCGGACTTGGGTTTCCGGTGTTGCTGCTCACCACCACCGGAGCTCGGAGTGGTCGGGGTGTGACCGTTCCTCTTGGTTTCAACGTCGATGCCTGCCAAGTCTTCGTGGTGGCGTCAAATGGGGGAGCCCCACGACACCCAGCCTGGTTTCACAATCTCGTGGCGAACCCTGCGGTGACCGTCGAGCTGAGAGACAAAGCGTACGACGGATGGGCGATCCTGATGCAGGGGGAGGAGCGGGATCGTCTGTTCGACCTCATGAAGCTCGGTGCCCCGGAGCTTCGCAACATCGAGCGCCAGGCGGGCCCGAGCATCCCCTTGGTCGTCCTCGAGGGCGTGCCCGCGGGACCCAACGGTCCTAGCGACGCCTCGGTGACAGGCCGAGGGCTCGGACGAACCGGTTGATCTGGCGATTCCCCTGGCGATAGATCACGCGTCGGGCCTCGCGCTGGGCCGCTCCACCGGCGGCGCCGGAGAGGCCACCCCGCCGGTACCCGTGCTGCACCGCTTCGACATTCCCGAGATCACGCGCCAGCCGATAGAGCTGTGACCGGGTGGTGCTCACGAAGAGCCATCTTCCTTGGCGGACCGGTCGTCCAGGATGATGCGCTCCACGATGCCACGGAGCACCTCGGGGTCCTCCGTCTGTTCCATCCGCGCCAGGTCGGCCGGCTCGACACCCACGCAGCCGAGCCCCTCGTCGTCGAACTCCGCGACGCGCCACTGCATCCAGGAGGATCCGTCGGGGTCGAGCCCGTCCTCGTCCACGGCGTTCACGAGGGCGACAAGTTCGATCTCGCCGTCGGGAAGGACGTCGTATTCGAGAAAGAGCATCAACCCTCAGCCGGGCATTCGACGCCAGAGCGCCTGGGGGAGAAGCCGCAGGATGGAGAAGACGTACTTCAGTGCGCCCGGCGACCAAATCACGGTTTCTCCGCGTGCAAGACCACGGATGACATCGCTCGCCACGCGTTCGGGACCGACGGCCAACGGAGCCGCCGGCCGTCCGGCCGTCATCTTGGTGTGGACGAATCCCGGCCGGACCACGTGCACCGAGATCCCGGTGCCGCGCACGGCCTCGCTGAGGCCGAGTGCGAAGCCATCGAGGCCTGCCTTGGCCGCGCCGTAGATGAAGTTGGAGCGCCGCACACGGTAGCCCGCCACCGACGAAAGCACGACGATCCGGCCGTGACCCTGCTGCTGCAGACGCCGGGTGATGGCGGTCAGCGCGGCAGCGGGCCAGGTGACGTTCACCGTCAGCATCTGCGCGACCCGATCCGGATCGGATTCGTCTTCCTCCTGGTTCCCCAGTTCCCCGACCGCCATGATGACGAGGTCCACTGGCTCGCCCGCCGCCTCAAAGCAAACATTGACGATCTTTTCGACCCCGTCGGTCGCCGTGGCGCCAAAGGCCACCGTGGCCACGTTGGTCACAGTACGGGCGAGCTCACCCGCGGTTCGCTCTAGCGCCTGCATATCGCGGCCGGCGAGCACGATGGTCCTGCAGCGCTGTGCCGCCATGAGCTTGACGACTTCCCGCGCGATATCGGAGGTACCACCGAGGACGACGACCGACTGGGGGTGCCCGAACGCGTCGTACATCGGATCAGCGGGTTGCAGAGGTTGGCGCCGACAAGGTGATGAAGTCGCGGGCCCACCACGAAGCGAAGTAGCGGCCCGGCGTGCCGGTCATGCCGGAGAGCAACTCCGTCCCGTTGGTTGCGCTTGCCGGCCCCTTGGGCGTCGAGGGCTGGTAGCTGCTGAAGTTCACCCAGTCGGTGTTGATGTCGAGTTCCATAGCGCGGACCGCCCCTGCCTTGACGAGGATGTTCGCCAGGTCGACGATGTTGAGCCCGGGGCCACCGACGTAGACGAGTGCGCCGTTGGCCGTAACTCCGAGAGCCGAGCGCCACACGTAATCGGCGCCGCCGAGGGTGGCTCCCCATTGGGTCGCGTTGGCGTTGTAGGCGGCGGGCACCACTTGGCCGTTGTCGACCAGGAGGTCGAGGTTCTGACGCACCGAGACGACGTCCGAGGTCATCGAGACGTCCCGCCCCCATTGTCCGACGGTCGAGGACCCGTTCTTGTAGACCACGAAGGACGCCGCACCGTTGCGGAGCGGGTCGATCGTCTTGCCGTCCGTGTAATAGCCCCCGTTGGCGGCGGGCATGAGGAATCCGGCGTTGAAGGCGGCCACCAGAGAGGTGGCATCGTTCGGGGACACGGGGGCGGTGTGGCTGTACGGACCGCCCCCTGGAATCTGGCTCCCCGAGTAGAGGGTTGCCTTCAGCAGCGTCGCGTCCATCCACGCGATGCCGACGACGTAGCTCGTATGGATCGCGCTGGGCCGAAGCACGGTCGTGTAGATCGCGGGTACCCCATCGACGAGTCGTCCGGCCGGTGACCACTGACCCTCCCCGCTCACGGCGGGACTCACGATCGGCACGATCGGCGCGGGTGCGGGCAGGTGCGGCACCGCAACCGACGCCGGGGCGGTTGTCACCGTCTTCGGCTTGTGGATGGTGCCCTTCGGGAGTGCCCCGCCGATCTTCGGCTGGTGGTGCGAGTACCACTCGTTCTCCGCCCAATTGACGACCGAGGCACCTCCGTGCTCGCGGGCCCACTCGGCCAGGCGGGCGCTCATCGAACTGCCCAGCGCCGGGTTGGTCAGCGCCCCCCCGAGAGACACGGCCAGCCAGATGAGGCACACGGCGAGCACCACGGCGACGCCGGCAAAGATGCGCCGTCGACGCCGGTGGACGGGCGAACGCGACCAACGGCCCTTGCGGGGCGGCGGCGGTGGCGTTTCTCGCTCGGTGTCGAGATCGTTTTCGAGCGTGGGGCTCAGCACGGGCATTCCGGTCGTGGCGAGACGTGGCTCACAGGCGGGAGGGCTCCACCTTGACCCCGCAGGTCACGTTGACAAAAAGGCGCTGACGTCCCCGACGGAGTGGGCAAGGCGCTGGCCAGGGCCATCGAAACCGCGCTTGAACCCAGGGCTTTTTCCCATGCCCACAGCGTAGTTGGCCGAGGCTGACGGGCTGATGACGCCGGCAAGCGATCAGGCTAATGATTCGCTCAGAGGGGCAACCTCCGTCGGCCCCACTCGAGAGCGGCGCGGCCCGGCACGGCGCCAGTTGGCCTCCATGCGTGCACCCCCGAGCTCCGCCACCCCAATGTCCCAGCTGCCCTCGGTCGATCGGACCACCGAGTCCGCAATCGCCAACCCAAGTCCCGTGCCCAGCACGGAATCAGTGGCGCGATGGAAACGGTCGAAGACGGCGTCCCGTTGGTCTTCGGGGATGCCCGGTCCGGAATCGTCAACACGAAGCACGATCCGACTTCCCGAGATTCGCACGCTCACCTCAACGCGCCCCCCCTGACCGGCGAACTTGCAGGCATTGTCAATCAGCACCCCGGCGAGTCGATCGACCAACTCACGCGAAGCCTGAACGATGAACGGCCCTGGGCCAACGTGCCCGGCGTGAAGCGAGACGCCTTGTGTCTCGGCGACGGCAGTGAATCGCTCCGTGCACGCTTCCGCCACTTCAGCCACGTCCGTGGACTCGTCGAGCCCGTCGTGACCGTGGTCGTCGTCGGCCCGGGCCAGCCAGAGAAGATCTTCGACGATGTGGCGAAGACGCGCACCCTCGCGGCCAACTCGATACAAGACTTCCCGATACACCTTCGGGTCGCGCGGATGATCGAGCGCGAGCTCCACTTCGGCCTCGATGACTGAAATCGGCGTGCGCAGCTCGTGGGACGCGTCCGCGGTGAACTCCGCCTGCCGGCGACGAACAAGCTCCGATGGCGCGGCTGCCCGCAAGCCGACGAGCAGGGCCCCACAGAAGACCGCAACGGCAAGAATCGCGCCAAAAACGATTTCGGCGAGGAGCAAGGTCGACTGGACGTTCGACGTATTCGCCACGCTCTGGCCCGCGACAATGGTCGTGCCGTCGACGTGCCGCGCATCGAATCGGAATGTGGAACGGCCAACTTGAACGGAGGTCGGCTCGCTGTTCCATGGGCGCGTCGGCAGCGGGGGCGCGCCCGGAGTCAGAACCGTGACGGCACCACGAGGGCTGATGGACCAGAGAAAGGATGGCGCATCATCGATGTCCCGGTCGTTGCCCGGTGCGATGGTGGGCGTTATCGATGCCTGTTGACGCGTGTCCTCGATTCTGTCGAGTAGGCGAGCGTCTACGTTTGCGACCAGGCGGTTCGTCACGATCAGGTTCACTACAATTGCGGCGATCAGGTAAGACAGCATCACGAGCAGTGTCGTGATGGCCGCGATCCGCACGGTGTGCCGACGATGCGCTCGGGTGGTGCTCATGCCTCGACCAACCGATAGCCCAGGCCGCGCACGGTCTCGATCCGAGCTCGGCTGTTGCCAAGTTTGGCACGGACTCGACCGACGTGGACCTCAATGGTGTTCGATCCGACTGCGTCGGCTTCGTCGTCCCACACCTGCACCGCGATCACGCGTCGCGTCACGACCGCGGGTGATCGTCGCAGGAGAAGTTCGATCAGAGACGTCTCGATCGTGGTGGTCGAAATCTTCTGACCGGCGACGGCTATGACTCGAGTGGAGGGATCGAACTGGAGGTCGGCGCATTCGAGCACCGGGGCCAGCATGACCGGTGGTCGGCGCTGCAGGGCCTGTATCCGAGCGATCAGTTCCGCGAAATCGAAAGGCTTGACGAGGTAGTCGTCCGCCCCGACGTTGAGGCCTGTGACCCGATCCATTGCCGTGTCGCGGGCAGTGAGTATCAGGATCGGCGTCTGGTGTCCCTCCCTACGCGCTTCTTCGACAACCTCTATGCCCGTCCGTTCGGGCATCCGCCAATCGAGGACCGCGACGTCATAGTCGTACGCATGGAGGTGGCGCAGGGCGGCTGAGCCATCGGCGACCGAGTCGACGACGTAGCCGTTCTCGCGGAGGCCCCGTTCGAGTACCGAGCGAAGAGCGGGATCGTCTTCCGCGACGAGGACTCTCACGACGGCGTAGAACCTCTGAAGACCACGACCTTCAGGCTATGAGATTGAGCTTCGAAGCAGCTATCAGCCGCCTTCATCTCGTCTTCAGGTTTGATCCATACTGTCTGATCCCGAGCCGATGAGCCTGTCGAGAGAGCGCGCGTCCGCACATCTGGGGACCCGAGGATGAGACGCGCCCGTGGCGGCTATTCGCCCGCGAAGCGCGAGCGAGCCGAGGTACGAATTCGGCGTCTCACCAAAGGCGTCGTGGTCGTCGCGGGAGGAGGCACGGCTGTCATCGGCGTGCTCGTGGCCCGGGAACACCCAGGGGCGACGGTGCCGTTACCTCCACCCGCGAGTCCAGGTACCACGGCCACATCGACGACAGGGCCAGCGCCTACTACACCGCAGATGACGGGAGCGTCCGGTTCGGGTGAGGGCGACGACTCGTCGGGTCAGACCACTGTCACCACCCAGACCACCCAGACCACCCAGCCCCCGGCCACGACCACCTCGCGTCCTGTCGTCACTTCCGGCGGAACCTCCAGACGGTAGGGAAGACCCACATGCACCATGAATTGCGTCGTGATGGCGTCGCGCCAATGATGACCGACGAACCGATAGCGGGAGCAAGGTAGGCCGTGGAGCATTTTCTCGAATCAGCGGGGTACAGCGCGGTCTTCGTGCTGAGCTTCATCTCGTCAAT
This sequence comes from Acidimicrobiales bacterium, assembly GCA_035552395.1. Classification (GTDB taxonomy): domain Bacteria; phylum Actinomycetota; class Acidimicrobiia; order Acidimicrobiales; family RAAP-2; genus Bog-473. The sequence continues at coordinate 33,843 of DASZLL010000044.1, read as the reverse complement.
GGGGCTGCCCGTCGGGGCAGAGTTGGCCATCATCGGCGGCGGCGCCTTTGCCAGCGGCATGGTGCACGGCCAGGGCAAGCCCTTGAACCTGGCGATCGTGATCATCCTGGCGACGCTCGGCGAGGTCTTGGGTTCGGCAGCGGGCTACGCCATCGGGCGGTACGGAGGCCGGACGCTGGTCGACCGGGTGGGCAAGTACGTCCTCCTGACGCACAAGGATCTGGACCGCGCCGAGTCATGGTTCGCCCGCCGCGGTGAGCCGGTCGTCCTGTTCGGACGCTTCATCCCACTGCTGCGCTCGTTCGTCTCCTTCGCGGCGGGACTGGGCGAGATGGCCGTCGGCAGGTTCCTCGTGCTCACGGTCATCGGCTGTGCGATCTGGTGCAGCGCGCTCTCGGTGATCGGGTACAACCTCGCCGGCACCTACAACAGCGTGCTCAACGGCTTCAGCTACGCCGGCTACGTCCTCGCCGCCTTGGCGGTGCTCGCCGTCGTGCTCGTGTTTTGGCACCGCTATCGGAACTACAAGGCCGAGCAGGTCAAGGGCAAGCACCAGCGCCAGACCTGATCGACCCCGAGCACCGGTGCGACCATCGCTTGCCGATGGCGGGTGCTCACGAACAAGCCGCGCCGTCGTCCGATGCGCCGTCAGCCGTGCTGCGATTTCCGGTTGACCGAGTGGTGTCGACGGCAAAAGTCGCACGGCGGGGCCCGTCTCGTGCACCCGCGCGGAACGCACTGCAACCGACCTGCCACCGGACGCGCACAATCGCTGGTCAGCGGCCCAGGTGACTCGAACAGGGCGTGCAAAAAGGGCCGAATTTCCTATGGAAGCGACCGACGACCGTTGAAGTGCACAAACACCGGTGTTACCTTCCCCATCGGAGGCATTCGGGGGAGGGGGAAATATGGGGTTCTTGCGTCGTCGTACCCGTCACGCAATGGGTCGTCGTGGTGTCCGGTTGGGGAGTCTTGTCTTCGCCGGGGCAGCCGCGCTCAGTACTTCGGTCGTGGCGCTGCCGGCGACCGCACAAGCGGGGCTGCTCGGGGGCGGCGGTGGGCTGCTCGGCCTCGGCGGAGGGTCAACCACGTACATCGTGTCGGCGCCGTCCGGCACGCTGGGTCAGGTCCTCACCGCGCTCAACGGGCTCGGCGTCAACGTCGTGACCACGTTGTCGTTCGTCAACGCCGTCACGGCCAAGCTCAGCTCGCTGGAGGTCACGCTCCTCGACGCCATTCCGGGCATCGAGGTCACGCCCGACCTCACCGTGAACGTCCAGGGCTCCATCGGCCCGTCGGGCCACGCCGCGTCTGATGCCTTTACCCAGCAGAGCGGCGCTACCCAACTCTGGGCGCAGGGTGATACCGGGGCCGGCGTCAATGTTGCGGTCCTCGACACCGGCATCGCCGCACTCCCTGACTTCGCCGGCCGCATGGTCGATGGCGTCGACCTGTCGGGCGGCGGCAACCCCTGGGTGGACAGCTATGGCCACGGCACCTTTGTCGCCGGGCTGATCGCCGGCAACGGGGCATCCTCGAACGGCGCCTACAGCGGAGAGGCGCCGGGAGCCGGCCTCGTCTCGGTCAAGGTGGCCGGCGCGACTGGGCAGACCGACCTCGCCACGGTGATCGCCGGCGTCGGTTGGTCGATCGCCAACCAGTCCAGGGACAACATCAGCGTCCTGAACATGTCGCTCGGCTACCTGCCCGTCGAGTCAACCGTGCTCGACCCACTCGACCAGGCGGTCGAGAAGGCGTGGGAGTCGGGCATCACCGTTGTCGCCTCGGCCGGGAACTCGGGTCCGGGGAACGGCACCGTCCTGTCCCCAGGCGACGACCCGCTCGTCATCACGACCGGCGCCGTCGACGACGGGGCGCAGGGCGATGCGGCGAGCGACTCGATGACGACGTTCAGCAGCGTCGGCCCGACCAACCCCGATGGCTGGTTCAAGCCCGACTTGGTCACTTCGGGCCGCTCGGTGGTGAGCCTGCGCGTTGCCGGCTCGACGATCGACTCGCAGAATCCGTCGGCCCGTGTTGGCAGCGCCAACTTCGTGGGCTCCGGTACGTCGTTCAGCTCGGCCATCACGAGCGGTGCGGCCGCGCTCCTGCTTGCCGCGGACCCGTCGTACACGCCGAACACCGTGAAGGGCACGCTCATCGGCACGACAGCGCCCGGTCCCGTTGGGGATCCCTTCGTTGACGGCCACGGCATCCTCAACGTCGCGACGGCCGTCGGTTCGGCGCCGATGACGCTGAACCAGCCCGTGCCGAACCTGCTCACGCTGCTCGGTCAAACGATCGGCCTGGTGTCGTCCGGCGCGATGTCGTCGTGGAACGACGCCAACTGGAACGGGTCCGCCTGGAACGGGTCCGCCTGGAACGGCTCGGCCTGGAACGGCTCGGCCTGGAACGGGTCCGCCTGGAACGGCTCGGCCTGGAACGGCTCGACCTGGAACGGCTCGACCTGGAACGGGTCCGCCTGGAACGGGTCGGCGTGGAACGGCTCGGCCTGGAACGGGTCCGCCTGGAACGGCTCAGCCTGGAACGGCTCGGCCTGGAACGGATCGGCGTGGAACGGCTCGGCCTGGAACTGAGCAGGCCCAGAGCGACCGCGCACACGGAGCGGGGTAAGCGGTGAGCCTCCCAAGGTCATCACGTGTCGTGGTGGCGCTCTGGGCGGCCACCGGCCTCGTGGCCGTTGCGCTGTCGCTGGCCCGCATGGTCACCACCGGCTGGCCCGGTGGCATGGAGGTCACCTTCGCGGCCGTCTTCGGTGCGCTCATGGCGGCGACGTGGATCTGGCCGATCACGCTGTACTTCGACGGCGAATCGGACGCGATCGACTTCGACGAGGGCTTCTTCGTCCTGCTGATCCTGCTCGTGCCGTCGGCCATGACGGTCCTCGTCTTCGCCTTCGTCACGATCGCCGCCCAGACGATCAAGCGGCGGCCGTTGGTGAAGTCGATCTTCAACGTCGGGCAGGTGGTGACCTCGGTCGGCGTCGGTGCCCTTGTCTTCAGCTTGCTCCACGGTGCGCCGGAAGCCCATGTCGGCTACGCCAGCGCACTGGCCGCCCTGGCCGGTGCCGCGTGCTACTTCGTCGTGAACACGGCCGCCATGGTCTCGATCATGTCGACCCTGGGCACGCCCTGGCGGCGCACCGTGCTCGGCGGCCTGAAGGGCAAGCTCCTCGTCATCGTCGGCGGCATCGGCATCGCCGCGCCGGCCGCGCTCTTGCTCGATCGCGACCCGGGGTACCTCCCGATCGCCCTGCTGCCGCTGTTGATCGTGCGCTACCTCGGCACCGGCCAGTTCTACGCCCTCCACGACCGGGCCCGGCTGCACGGGCTGTTCGAGGCGACACTGGACGTCAACCGGTCGATGGGCACTGAGGAGACCAAGTCCGCCGTCCTCAATGCCGCTGGCACGCTGCTGCGCTCACCCGACGTGACGCTGACCGCAACGCGGCCCGACGGGGGCGACGGGCTGTCCGCCCCGATGGTGTTCGACGACATGACGCTCTGGCTCGGCGTCGCGGGCCGGAGCCGGACCGAGCCCTTCGACGAGGGGGACCGTGCGCTCCTCGACGCCCTCGCCTCCGTCGGGTCCATCGCGCTCGCCAATGCGCACCTCTACGGGGAGGTGCAACGCCAGAGGGAGCACCTGTCCACCATCACCAGCAGTCTCGGCGAGGGCGTCTGCGCCATCAGTGAGTCCGGCGACGTCACGTTCCTGAACCCGGCCGGCGCGAGCATGCTCGGTTGGTACGCCCTCGGACCGAGCGAGGCGGGAGAGGGTCCGCTCCTCCCGGCCGGTGAGACGCCACGGTTCCTGCTCGAGCCGGCCATGCGAGCGATCGCGCTGCGACGCAACGTGACCATCTACGACACGCGATTCGAGCGGCCCGACGGGTCGCACTTCCCGGTCACGGTCACCGCCTCGCCCGTGGTCGGCGGATCGTCGCCGGGTGCGGTGATCGTCTTCCGCGACACGTCGGAGCGCAAGGCCTTCGAGGAGCAGCTGGCCCGGCATGCCTTCCAGGATGCGCTGACCGGGCTGGCCAACCGCCGGCTGCTGCTCGACCACCTCGACCACGCGTTGCTGCAGGCGGACCGGACCGGCAGCCAGGTGGCCGTACTGTTCTGCGACATCGACCGCTTCAAGGTCGTCAACGACAACCTGGGTCACCAGGTGGGCGACGAATTGCTCCGGGTCGTCGGTGATCGCCTCCGTCGTGCCGTGCGCCCGGGTGACACGCTGTCGCGTTTCGGCGGGGACGAGTTCGTGATCCTGCTCGAAGGCGTGTACTCGCCCGACGACGCCATCGAGGTCGTCAACGGGGTGCTCGAGGCGCTGCGTGGCCCGGTCATCCTCAGCGGGGGCCACGAGCTCGTCGCCACGATGAGCATCGGGGTCGCCCTCAGCGAGTCCGGCAAGTCCCGCGACGACCTGTTGCACGACGCCGACGTCGCCATGTACCGGGCCAAGGACCGGGGCCGGGGCGGCCAGTTCGCCGTCTTCGACGCGGACCGCATGGGCGAGCGCTCGGTCGGCCGTCTCGATCTCGACACCGCGCTCCACCACATGGTCGAACGCGCCGAGATCGAGGTCGTCTACCAGCCGCTGGTCTCGCTCGCCGACCGGCGCATCGTGGGTGCCGAGGCGCTGGTCCGCTGGAACCACCCGGACCACGGCTTGCTGCTCCCCGCGCAGTTCATCCAGCTGGCCGAGGACAACGGCACGATCCTGCCCATCGGCCATGCCGTGCTCGAGCAGGCGTGCCTGCAAGCCAGGACGTGGCACGAGGCCTACGGCCAGCCGCTCCAGGTCGGCGTGAACCTGTCGGCGCGCCAATTCCAGCAGGACGGCCTGGCCGAGGAGATCGCCGGCGTGATCCGGGCCACGTCGGTGGACCCGTCCCAGCTGTGCTTCGAGATCACGGAGAGTCTGGCCATGGACGACGTGGACCTCACGTCGACCATCCTCGCCCGGTTGCACAAGCTCGGGGTGCAGCTCGCCATCGACGACTTCGGGACCGGGCATTCGTCGCTCGGCTACCTGGCCCGCTTCCCCATCGATGTCGTCAAGATCGACCAAAGCTTCGTACGCGACATCGACCGTGACCCGGTCAAGTCGGCCATCGTCTCGGCCGTCGTCGCGCTCTCGCGGGCGATCGGCTCGACGACGGTGGTCGAGGGGGTCGAGACGGTGGCCCAGCTCGAAGAGCTGAAGAACCTGGGCTGCGACGTCGCCCAGGGGTTTTACTTTGCCCGCCCGGTCTCGGCGGCCTCGTTCGACAAGCTGCTCTTGGCCAACGCCACCACCAACACCAGCGCCGACGCCAACCCGGCGCCCGACCTGCGCGTCCTCCACGGAGCGCTCGCCGGCTAACGAGGTCCTGACCCGCTACCCATTAGGCTTACCTGGTGGCCGATCGAGACAACTGGCAGGAAGAATTCGACCGCTCGCCTCTGCGCGCGGCGCGCTTCGAGACCATGTCGGGCGTGCCGCTCGACCCGGTCTACGGCCCGCCAGACGCCGAGTTCCCGGGCCAGTACCCCTACACCCGCGGCCCGTACGCCTCCATGTACCGGTCGCGCCTGTGGACGATGCGCCAGTTCGCCGGGTTCGGGTCGGCCGCCGACACCAACGGGCGCTTCAAGGAGCTGTTGCGCGCCGGGGGCGATGGGCTCTCGACCGCCTTCGACATGCCCACCCTGCTCGGCTGCGACTCCGACGATCCGCTGGCCAAGGGCGAGGTGGGACGGGCCGGCGTCGCCATCGACACGCTGGACGACATGGCGACGCTCTTTTCGGGCATCGACCTGGGTGGCGTCTCGACCTCCATGACCATCAACTCGCCGGCCGCCCCCGTCCTGGCCATGTACGTCAAGGTGGCCGACGAGACCGGTGTGGCGCGCTCGGCGCTCAGTGGCACGATCCAGAACGACATCTTGAAGGAGTACCAGGCGCAGAAGGAATACGTCTTCCCCCCGCGCCCGTCCGTCCGGCTCGTCACCGACGTGATCCGCTTCGCCGCCGCGGAGCTCCCGCGCTGGCACCCCGTGTCGGTGTCGGGCTACCACATCCGCGAGGCGGGATCGACGGCGGCCCAGGAGCTGGCCTTCACCTTGGCCAACGGGTTCGCCTACGTCGAGGCCGCCCGGGCGGCCGGGTCGGAGGTGGACGAGTTCGCCCCGCGCCTCAGCTTCTTCTTCAACGCCCACATCGACTTCTTCGAAGAGATCGCGAAGTACCGGGCCGCGCGGCGCATCTGGGCCCGTTGGATGCGCGACCGCTACGGGGCGACCAAGGATCGCTCGCTCCAGCTGCGCTTCCACACCCAGACCGCCGGCGTCTCCTTGACCGCCCAGCAGCCCCAGGTGAACCTGGTCCGCGTAGCCATCGAGGCCTTGGCCGGCGTGCTCGGCGGCACGCAGAGCCTGCATACCGACGCGTTCGACGAGGCGCTGGCGTTGCCCACCGAGCACGCGGCCCGGCTCGCCCTGCGTACCCAGCAGGTGATCGCGGAGGAGTCGGGCGTCGTCCACGTCGCCGACCCGCTCGGCGGCTCCTGGTTCGTCGAAGAGCTGACCGACGAGCTCGAACGCCAGGCCGAGGAGGTCTTCGCACACCTGCTCGAGGCCGGCGCCGGCTCGATCCTCGACGGCGTGATCGCCTGCATCGATGACGGCTGGTTCGTCTCGGAGATCGCCGAGGCCGCCTACGCGTTCCAGTCCAAGATCGCGCGCGACGAATGGAAGTTGGTCGGCGTGAATGCCTACGTGGAGGAAGGGGGCATCGCGCCGTCCACCTTGTCCATCGACCCGGCGGTCGAGCCCGATCAGCTGGCCCGGCTGGCCGCCATCAAGCAGGCCCGCGACGACGACGCCGTGCGCCGCTCGCTCGCCCGCGTGGCCGCCGACGCCTCCGACCCGACGGTCAATCTCATGCCCGCCCTGATCGAGGCGGCCGGCAACATGGTGACCGTCGGCGAAGCAATGCGCGCGCTCGAAACGGTGTTCGGCACCTACATGGAGCGCCAGGTCGCCTGAACGTGGTGCCCCAGACCGGCGAGCGGCCGGTGCGCGTGCTCATGGCCAAGGTGGGCCTCGACGGTCACGACCGCGGCCTGCGCGTGGTGGCGCGCATCCTGCGTGACGCGGGGTGCGAAGTGGTCTACGCCGGACTGCGCCAGTCACCCGAGACGATCGCCGCGATGACCGCGCAGGAGGACGTTGACGTGGTCGGCGTCTCCATGCACAACGGGGCCCATCTCACGCTCGCCCCGGCGGTGGTCGACGCCTTGCGCGCTGCCGGCTTGGACACCCCGGTGGTCGTCGGGGGCATCGTCCCGCCCGACGACGTCGCGAAGCTCCACGACCTGGGCGTGGCGGCGGTGCTCGGGCCCGGCGCCTCCAACGACGAGGTCGTGACCAGCGTTCGCCAGGCCGCCGGGGTGGGCCCGCTCAGCTGACGGCTGCGCCCCGGCGCGGCTCGAGGCGGCCCGCCAGGGCGCGCTGCAGCAGCGGCACGATCTCGTGCCAATCGCCCACGATCCCGATGTCGCAGTGCTCGAAGACGGGTGCGGCGCGGTCGCCGTTGACGGCGAGGATCGTCCCGGCGGCGCGTACCCCCACCATGTGGTTGAACTTCCCGCTCAAACCGAGCGCGACGTAGAGCCGCGGCGCGATCGAACGGCCGGTGATGCCGACCTGGCGCGATCGCGGGGCCCATCCCTTGTCCGTCACCTTGCGCGTCGCGGCGAGCTCCGCGCCCAGCAACGCGGCCAGCGGGCTGAGCGCCTCGTACTCTTCGGGCGCGACGCCGGTGCCGACCCCGATCACGACCCCGGCCCGGGCCAGCGTCTCCACGTCGTCGTTGCGACGCTCGCCGAGGATCCGCACGCGCCCGCGCCTGCCGGCCTCACGCCGCACCGACGGCACGCGACGCGCCGTGCCTGCGGCCGACGCCCCCACGGGCAGGACGCCCGGCCGGACCGTGGCCAGCTGTGGCGTGCCGCGGCAGGTGATGTCGGCCACCAGGGCGCCGGCGAACGCGGGCTTGCCCGCCACGAGGACGTCGTCGCGCACGGCCAGGGTGACGGCGTCTCCCACCAGGCCTGACCCGGTGGCCGCGGCGACGCGCGCCGCCACCTCGCGCCCGAACGCGGTGCTCGGCGCCAGGATCGCCCAGGGCCTCTCCTCGCGCGCATAGGCCGTGAGCGCGTCGGCGACGTCCTCGGGCACGACCGAACCGGCCAGCTCGACCACGAGGTCGATCCCGCCGGGCGCGGTGGCGTCGCCGGCCTGGCCGGACCCGACCGGCCGCAGCAGGTGCACAGTCGTGCCGGCCTCCTGCCCGAGGCGCGCCGCCGCGGCCACGAGCTCGACGGCCACCTCACCGCGTCCCGGCTCGTCGAGCACGGCGATGATCCGTGCCCCGGCGCGCTCGGCGCGCCCGGGCTCTGGCACCGTGCCCGCCACGGCCGTCACGTCGTCCAGCGCACCGCGGGCGTCGAGCAGGCGGACGGCCGCCGCGACCTGCTCGTCCACCGGGCCGTCCAAGACGACGAGCGCGCGCGTGTGCTCCATGGGGTGGACCTCGCCCACGATCGTGGGACTGCCCGCCGCGCCCCACGGCCCGGGTCCGAGGTCGGCCGGGCCCAGCCGTCGGAGGCGCGAGGCGGGCACCGCCGCCCGGCCCTCGGGGTCGACCTTGCACGGGTCGCACAGGCGCTCGGCCACCGAGAGCACGGCCGGGAGTTGGATCTCGACCTCTTGGGTCCCGTCGTCGTGCTCGAGCTCGAGGCGCAGGCGGTCACCGAGGTCCACCAGCGCACGCACGCCACTGGCGAACGGGAGGTCGAGCAGCTGCGCCAGCTCGGGGCCGACCTGCCCGGTCTCGCCGTCCAGTGAGTTGCGCCCGAGCAGGACGAGGTCGTAGGGGCCCGTGACGCGCAGCGCGGCGGCCAGCGTGCGCGCCGTGGCCAGCGTGTCCGAGCCGGCGAAGGCCGGGTCGCACAGGTGGAGGCCCGCGCCGGCCCCCCACGCGACCGCCTCGCGCAGCACGTCCTCGGCGCTCGCCGGCCCGAGCGTCACCACGGTGCACGAGCCGCCGGTCTCTGTGGCCAGCGTCACCCCCTCGGCGACGGCGCGACGGCAGTACGCGTTCATCTCGAGCTCCACGCCGGCACGAACGAGGCGCCCGCCCTCCATGCGCAGCGACTCGGGCTGCGGGATCTGCTTGGCCAACGACGCGACGCGCAACGGTGCGCCGGTGGCTCGCGCTCCGCTCACCGCCCGACCGCCGCGCCGTCGGGGCTGCGCGGGTCGGAGGCCGCGACCAGGCAGCGGGCGCCACCGGCGTCCCGCTCGACCTGAATGATCTGGGCGCACCCGACGGCGACCGGGTCGAACGCGCTGATGGCCCGGGCTCGGTGACCCCGGGCCTCGAGCCCCGTACGCCAGGCCCCCGGCGCGTCGGCCTCGACGACGACGCTGAGGTCGTCGCCCCACCAGAGCCGGAACGGCCCGGCGGCCGGGGCGTCGAGCGCCAGCCGTGGTGCGCTGATGGCGCTGGCGGGATCCTGCCCAACGTGCAGGAGGCGGGCCAGCAACTGGCTGATGATCTGGGGCTGGGCGTCGCCGCCCATGGCGCCGACAAGGTGCGTCAGCGCGCCGCCCGGCGTGGTCACGAGCATGGGGGACAACGTGTGCGGCGGGCGCCGGCCGGGACCCACCTCGGCCGGATGCTCAACGACCAAGGAGAAGCCCACACCGCGGTTGTGCAAGAACACGCCGGTCGTCGGCTCCACGAGATGCGACCCGAAGTCCAGCGCGTTGGACTGGGTCAGCGACACGCCGAGCCCGTCGGCGTCGCACGTGCACAGGTGCGTCGTGTCGCCGTCGCCGATCCGGGCCACCGCGGCCGCACTCGCCGTCGACCCCGGCACGACGTCGGGCGGCGCCACCCGGTCGGGCGCCACCCGCGCCGCCGCGTGCGCCAGCCGGTCGTCGTGCAGCAAGGCGGCGCCGTCCGCGCCGTCGTAGAGCACGTCGGGTCGGTCGTGCCCGACGGCCCGCCACGCCTCGACCAGCAGGTGCGCCCAGGCGGGGTCGCCGGGGTCGGCGCCGAGCCCCGACCACTCCGCCACCGCCGCACCGGCCAGGGTGAGATAGCCCTGCGAGGGCGGCGGCACGGTCCAGAGCTGGTGGCCCCAGACGCGCAGGGTCAGCGGCTCGCACCACTGCGCCACGTTCGGCGCGAGGTCGCCGGCCGTGAAGTGGCCCGCGCCGAGCTCGAGCAGGCCGCGCCCGAATTCGCCGCCGTAGAACCCGGCGCGTCCGTCGCGCGCCACGGCCCGCAGCGTGCGTCCGATGCCGGGCAGCCGCACGGCCGCGCCGACATCGAGCGGGCCGCCGGGACAGAGCTCGTGCGCCCCGGGCAGCGTGTGCACGAGATGGCTCGCGAACGCCAGCATGATCGAAGCGGGAAAGCCCTCTTCCGCCAGCTCGATGGCGGGCGCCAGGACCCGCTCGAGCGGCAGCCGGCCGTAGCGCTCGTGCAGGGCGAGCCAGCCGTCCACTGCGCCGGGCACCGGCACGCTGCGGATGTCGCCGCGCAACGGCATGGTCGTCATGCCCTCGGCGCGCATGCGCGCGGCGTCCGAGCCCGAGCCGGCCCGTCCTATCGAGAGCAGCGCCTCGGGCGGGCCGCCCGGCGGCGACACCATGGCCAAGACATCGCCGCCCATTCCGCACAGATGCGGAGCGACCACGGCCATGGCCGCGCCGGTCGCCACGGCCGCGTCGGCCGCCGAACCGCCCTCGGCGAGCACACCGATCCCGGCCACCGCGGCCAGTTGGTCCGCCGCCGCCACCATGCCGCGGTTGGCGCGACGCGGCCCGAATGGAGCGAGCGGCAGGCTCACACGACGACGACGGAGCGCAGGACCTCGCCGCGCCGCATGCGGGCGAACGCCGCCTCCACGTCGCCGATGCCGATCGTCTCGCTGACGAAGCGGTCGAGATCGAGACGCCCGTCGAGATACAGCTCGACGAGCATCGGAAAGTCACGCGACGGCAGGCAGTCGCCGTACCAGCTGGGCTTCAGCGCACCGCCGCGGCCAAAGAACTCGATCATCGGCAGCTCGATGCGCATGTCGGGCGTCGGCACACCCACCTGCACCAGCGTCCCGGCCAGGTCGCGCGCCATGAACGCCTGCTCCATCACCTTGGGTTGGCCCACGGCCTCGATGCACACGTCAGCGCCGTTGCCCCCGGTGAGCGACCTGATCGCCTCGACCGGGTCGGTCGCCCCCGCGTCCACCGTGTGCGTCGCGCCGAACGACCTCGCAAGCTCGAGCTTGCCCGGGTCGAGGTCGACGCCGATGATGATGGCCGCCCCGGCGAGCTTTGACCCGGCGACGGCGGCACACCCGACTCCGCCGCAGCCGAAAACGGCCACGCTGTCGCCGAGCCCCACGTTGCCGGTGAACATGGCGGCCCCGAGCCCGGCCATCACGCCACACCCGAGCAGGCCGACGGCCTCGGGCCGGGCCGCCGGGTTGACCTTGGTGCATTGGCCGGCCGCCACGAGCGTCTTGTCGGCGAACGCGCCGATGCCAAGGGCGGGGGAGAGCGGCGTCCCGTCGCTCAGCGTCATCTTCTGCGTCGCGTTATGGGTGGCGAAGCAGTACCAGGGCCGTCCCCGCCGGCAAGCACGGCACTCGCCACAGACGGCACGCCAGTTAAGGACCACGAAGTCGCCCGGGCTCAGGTCGGACACCTCGGGTCCGACCGACTCGACTACCCCGGCCGCCTCGTGGCCCAGCAGGAAGGGGAAGTCGTCGTTGATCCCGCCCTCGCGGTAGTGCAGATCGGTGTGGCAGACCCCGCAGGCCTTGATGGCGACGACCGCTTCACCGGGCCCGGGGTCGGGCACGACGATCGTCTCCACGGTGACGGGGGCGCCCTTGGCCATGGCCACCACCCCGCGCACCTCTTGTCCCATGTTCGTGACTCCTCCCCGTCGGCGCGCCTTCATGATGCCCGATTCTTCCGCAGCGGACGATGTGCCCCTCAGCCTGGCGCGGGCTTTCCTGCTAGCGCCATTCAGGCGGGACCACCCGCCGATGGCGCCACGTCCGGAGTGCGGGCGGCCCGAGCCAGGAGGAAGCGGATCGTGAGGTGGTGGATCGGCCGAACCATCGCCCACAGCGGCCGGGCGGCGGCGCTCGAATAGTGGACGAGCGTCACCCAGGTCACCGTGGAGCCCTCGACCGTCACGGTGTTGCTCGCGCGCAAGAAGCGCGACTGGGCGATCAACGCCGTGCTCCCCGGCACCCCGCCCTCCGCGATGGCCCACCCAAGCACGTGGTCGCTCGACGGCCGAGGCCCGAGCCGCAGCCCGAGCACACGCGTCCAGCCGAAGACCATGCACCACCGCAGCGCGGCCGGTGCGTCCTCGAACACCGCGCGGGCCCATTGCAACGGCGTCCGTGCACACATTGCCTCGGTCGTCACCGAGAAGGCCGCTGCGTAGTTGGCCGTGCTGCGGGCGAAGCTCGCCGCGATCTGCCGGGGGACCGCGACCCGCCGTACCCGGTCCGACTTCACGGGCCTGGCTCGACGGCCTCCCCGCCCCGCCGCACTGAGCCATCCGTCCGGGCGCGCACGGCAAGGAGGGACCAGCCGAGCAATAGCAATGCGGGCAGGGTCTCATTCGCTCCGTCCTTCGCCTGCACGTGGTAGCCCACGGCCAGGACGAAGTACACGACGAGCGATCGAGCGGTGAGTCGCCGCAGCCAAGGTCGCTTGAGGCCGAGAAGCAAGCCTCCCGCGGCGAGCGTCTTCAACATGGGAAGGACCTCACGATATTCCTTCGGAAAACGAAGATGATCGAGGTGGTCCTGCATCCAGTCGTCCAAGACGACGTCGGACGCCGCGTTGAGGATGAGGACACCCGCCAGTCCCACGACTCGCCGTTGAGGACCTGCCTCCACGGCGTCAGGGTATCGAGACGTTTCTGCTTCGGGCTATTCGGGCGACGCGTCCAGGCGGCGCACGAGTTCCATCACCGGGGCGAATCCCTCGATGTCACGCACGGTGAAGTAGCTGATCCCCCAACGGGCCCGGCAAGCCAGCAGATGGCGGGCCATTTCCTCGTGGCTGCCGATGCAGAGGAACGGCGTCGAGAGGACGTCGTCCGGACGCGTCGATAGGCGTGCGCCGAGCTCCTCGGCCGCCGCCGCCCGGTCGTCGGTGACGACCACGGCCTGCACGAGGGCGTGCAGCTCGAGCGTTGGCCAGCGGTCTCCCGCGGTAGCCCGGATGAACTCCATCGTGACGTCGAGGCGTTCGGCTTCCCAGCGCACCTCGTGATGCTGCCCGTCCTCTAGCGTCCGGCCGAGCATGGTGGGGGCCACGATGTCTGCGTGAGCGGCGGCGTGCTCCAGAGCGGCGCGGCCGTTGACCCCGACGAGCAGCGGCAGACTGGCCTGCATCGGCCGCAGCGTGCGCGCGCCGACGACGCGGTAGTGCGCACCCTCGTAGTCGACCTCGTCCCCGTCGAAGAGCGCGCGGAGGATCTCCACCGCCTCCGTCAGGCGAGCCTTGCGCACCGCCGGTGGGTCGAAGCTCAGGCCCAGGGCGGCGTATTCGGTGAAGGAGTGCCCCGCGCCAAGGCCGAGCTCGACGCGGCCGCCGCTCTGGTGATCGAGCGTCGCCACTTCTTGGGCGAGGACGACCGGATGCCGGAGATCGTTATTGAGGACTAGCGTGCCCAAGCGGATGGTCGACGTCGCGGCGGCGGCGGCGGCCAGCTCGACGAACGGAGCCAACTGGGTCCCGATGTGGTCGCCGACCTGGAAGACGTCGAAGCCTGCGGTCTCGGCCTCCTGGGCCGAGCCTGTGACCTCGGCCGGGTCGATGGTGGTGGATTGGAAGCCGAAGCGAAACGGACGAAATGTCTCGCCGGAAGACGTGGGACCGTCAGAGCGCAATCGCGGCCGGGTCCTCAACAGCCATCCAATGCCGGAGCTCGCCGAAGACGTCCTCCATCGACGCCCGTTGCGCCGGTCGTTCCAGCAGCTGCATCCCGATCAAGACGCTGAGCGAGATTCTGGCCATGCGCCACGCTCGCGCCGGACCAAGGCCCGCGTCGACGCCGGCGCGGGTCAGGTGCGACAAGCGGGCCTCGTCGACGCGCTGTTGGGCGGCCGCCACCAGCGCGCTGTTCCAACTCCAGGCGCGAATCGCGGCTTCTGCGCCATGAGGCAGACCCACGGCGATCTTCTGGAGAAGGTCGAAGCGCTCCTCGGGGTCCGACACCGACTCGGAGAGGGCGATGAGGCGCGTGGCGTGTTCGGCTTCCCAGTGGCCGAGCAGGAGCGCAACGTACCCGGCCATGTCGCCGAAGTGATGGTAAAAGGAACCCTTTGTCACCCCGAGCTGCTCGCATAGCGCGGCGATGGTGAGGCCGGAATGTCCGCGGTCCGCGAGCAGCTCCAAGCCGGCCTCGTAGTACGCGTTCCGGCTGAGCCCCTCGGGCGGCATCAGGAACGCAGGCGGTAGCGGATCGGCAGCGTCTTCAGGCCCCCCACGAAGACCGTGGCCGACGAGGTCGGCGTGCCGGCCAGCTCGATCGACACCAGGCGCGGCAGCAGTTCGGCGAAGAGCGCCCTGGTCTCCAGCCGGGCGAGCTGCGCCCCGAGGCAGAAGTGCGGGCCGAACCCGAAGGCGAGGTGCTTGTTGGGTTGGCGCCCGACGTCGAAGCGGAAGGGGTCGTCGAAGACCGCCTCGTCCCGGTTGGCCGAGAGGTAGGCGAGGTACAGCGACTGGCCCGCTTCGACTTCGGTGCCGCCGACGACCGCGTTCTCGGCGGCCGTCCGCATGAACTCCTTGACCGGGGTGACCCAGCGGATCATCTCTTCGACCGCGCTCGACAGAAGCTCAGGGTCCGCCTGGAGCCGGGCCAGCTCGTCGGGGTGGCGCAGCAGGGCGTGGAGCCCGCCGGCGATGGTGGAGCTCGTCGTGTCGTGGCCCGCCGTCGCGATGATCACGTAGTACGACGCCAGGTCCATGTCGGGTATGTAGTCCCCGTCGATGCGCGCGTTGGCGAGCACGGAGGCCAGGTCCTCGGTCGGGGTGATGCGGCGCGAGGCGGTCAGCTCGGTGAAGTAGTTGAAGAAGTCGAGCAGCACCGTGAACTGCTCCTCGAGATCGGTGGAGCGGCGCAGCTCCTCGTCGTCGCCGCCGAAGAGCTGTTGGGTAAGCATGAGCATCCGGTCGAAGTCGCTCTCGGGGAGGCCGAGGAGCGACAGGATCACGTAGAGCGGATAGTGGACGGCGATGTCGCGGGCGAAGTCGCACTCGGTCCCGAGCTCGGCCATGCGGTCGACGAAGCGGACCGCCAGCTCGTTCATCCGGTCCTCCATGCGCTTGAGCTGTTTGGGCTGGAACCAGGCCGCCGCCACCGCGCGGTAGGCCTTGTGGTCCGGCTCGTCCATGTGGATGAGCGTGCGCAGCACCTGCCCCTTCTCCTCGGCGAGGGTCTCGGCAGCCTCGGTCGCCAGCAGTGGGCGTGGCGCGCTGAGAAAGCGCGCGTTGTCGCGCTCGACGTCCATTACGTCCTCATGGCGGGTGACGGCCCAGAATGGCCGGTAGCCCGGCTCGTCAATCCAGTGCACGGGAGATTCCCGGCGCAGGAGGGTGGTGGCCTCGTGGAAGCGCTGCTCGTCGGCATAGGCCGTCGGGTCGACGAAAACCCGTCCCGCCTCGCCGATGCTCAATTTGGCGGTGCTCCTCATGGTGCCCCCGATCTCAGGATTCCCCCCGTTCCATACCTTAAGGTATGGATCCCGCCGCGTCGAGGGTCAGGGACTCGTGGAGCGGCTCGGCGCCCGCCGCCGGCCCCGCAGCGTGCTGGCCAGCAGGAAGCCGGCCGCCAGCAGCGGCAACAGGGTCGCTCCCACCCACTCGCTCCCGTCGAGCAGGAACGCGACGGCCACGATGACGCCGGTGGCCAGTGCCAGCTCGGGCGTGTCGCCGATCACGAAGTCCCACAGGAACCGTCCGAACCAGCGGACCGCGCGGACCGCGGCGTCGGTCATGTGGCCGCCGCCTCCTCGGCCACCGCATCCGGCGCCGCGGGGAGCAGCGTGCGCAGAAGCGCGGTGTACGCGAAGTAGACGACGAGGAAGAAGCCAACCAGCACCGGGAGGGCCAGGTCGGACCCGGGCCAGTGCACCCCGGCGCCCTCCCCGACCCAGAAGACCCCGAAGCTGCTGAGCATGATCCCGACCACGAGCTTGATCGTGTTCTCCGGCACCTCGCTGAGTTGGCGCGAGACGATCACGCCGACGGTGGTGACCAGCACGAGGGCGGCCGCCGCGGCCAGCGCGGCCAGGCCCAGGCGGTGCTGGGCGGCGCCGAGGCTGACCACGATCAGGACGACCTCGGTGCCCTCGAGGAACACCCCCTTGAACGCGACGGCGAAACCGACGGGGTCCCGGCCCTTGGCCGGACGAGCGGGCGTACCGCTCGAGTCCGCGCGCAGCTCGGCGACGGTCTCGTCGTAGATCTTGTCCTCGTCGTGGAGGGCCTTGTGGCCGCTCGAGCGCAGGATCGCCTTGCGGAGCCAGCCGAGTCCCAGGACGAGGAGCAGCGCCCCCACGATGACGCGGAGCGCGTCGATCGGCACGTAACGGATGAGTGGCACGCCCAGAGCCAGGACGAGCACGGCCAGCACCAGGACGGCGGCGGCCGCCCCCTCGAGGGCGGAGCGCCAGCCCCGGCTGACGCCGGCGGCCACGACCAGGGTCAGCGCCTCCACCATCTCGACCAGGCTGGCTCCGAAGACGGCGAGGACGAGGACGAGAGTGGAGGAGGTGTGCATGGGGTGACCGGCGCCCAAAAATACTGTTCCCCCGACCGCGGCTGCGCCCAATGGGCCGGCTGTAGTGTGCGAGGCACTGACCAGGGTCTCTGGTGAAGGGAGACGGTTGCCATGCCTGACGGCACGGCCGGGGCGGCGGGCTCGGCGGCGAAATCGATGCGGGGGCGCAACTACGTGGTCGTCTCGTCCGACACCCACGCGTCGCCCGACAGCCTCGACCAGTTCCTGTCGTACGTCGATCCGGGCGAGCGCGACGCGGTGGCCGTCTTCGGAGACATGTCGGCGACGGCCATCTCCATGTTCGGTGGGGTCGACCCCGGCGAGATCGACGAGGCGGACCCCGTCCGCGCGACTGCGACCCGGCGGCTGGCCGGCATGGGTGTCGACACCGACGCCGCCGCGGGCTGGTTGGCGCACTACGGCGCCGACTGGGTGGTGGCGGGTGATGGCGACGGCCGGCGCCTCCAGGTGCTCGAGGACCAGGGCATCCACGCCGAGGTGACTTTGCCCGGCCCGATCCTGGCGGGGGGGCTCTCGCCGGCGATGTATCTCGGGGCGGTGACCGACAAGGCCCTCGAGCCGGTCTGGCCGGCGCTCCACGCCTACATCCGCTGGCTGGCCGACTTCTGCGCGGCGGCGCCGGGGCGCCGTGCCGGGTGCATGCCGATCGACTTCCACGACATGGACCGCGCTGTCGAAGAGGTGGCCTGGGCGCGCCGGCACGGGATCACCGGTGGCGTGATGCTGCCGGCGATGTCGGTGACGTCGCGACTGCCCGGCTACGCCGACGAGTACTACGACCCGTTCTGGAGCGCGTGTGAGGAGCACCAGATGGTGGTCACCCTGCACACTGGGGCGTCCGGGTCGGCGACCGACACCAAGTTCCTTTACGACGAGGCCCACGGCGGCATGCTCGGCCTCTTCGAGGTGTTCGTCTTCACCCGGCGGCCGCTCTGGTTCATGATCTTCGGCGGCGTGTTCGACCGCCACCCGAACCTGAAGGTCGTGGTCACGGAGAACGGCGTGCAGTGGCTGCCCTCGCTCATCCGCGACATGGAGTCCTTCTTCGACACGCACGGCGGCGCGCCGGTGCGCTCGTACCTCAAGATGCGCCCGCGCGACTATTTCGAGCAGCACGTGTGGCTCGGCGGCTCGCTGATGAAGCGCTACGAAGCCGAGATGCGTCACGAGATCGGGCTGGACAAGCTGATGTGGGGAGCGGACTATCCGCATCTCGAGGGCGCCGCACCAGTCCACCGCGAGACCCTGCGCTACATCTTCGGCGGGCTGCCCGAGGACGAGGTGCGCCGCATGCTGGGCACCAACGCCATCGACCTGTGGGGCTTCGACGGCGACCTATTGCAGGCGGTGGCCGACCGCGTCGGGCCGACCGTTACCGACCTGGCCACGCCGCTGGCGCTGGCCGAGATCGAGGACACCTTCGGCTGGAGCCTGGCCCGGCCGGTGCCGCTGGCCGCCCGCGCGGTCTGACGAGGTCGTATCGAGCGTCCGTGAGGGCCCGAGTAGCTAGGCCTGCCGCCGGCGCCGGCGCGACCCCAACGCGAGGGCGGAGCCCGTTGCGATCAAGAGGAGTCCCGCGGCGAACAGCGTCGAAAGATCCGCACCCGTGAAAGCAAGCCCGGCTGACGAGGCCGCAGCGGGAGCCGCGGTAGCAGGCGTCACGGGGGAGGCCGCTGGGGCCGCGGCCGTAGGTGTCGCCGTGGCGCCTGGGCCGGTTGTGGTCGATGAGCTGGTGCTCACTACGACGGAGAAAGGCTCGCATGCGCCTACCGCCGACGGGCTGTAATTGTCGTCGCCGCTATACACGGCGTCATAGGAGTAATGGCCAGCCGGCAAGGTCAACGTGGTGGGCGAGTTTGGCACCACACCGCCGGCAATTGTCACTGTCTCAGCCGTGCCGGGTGCCGCGCACGTCCCGTTGGGGAAGAAGGTATAGGTGACGGTGCCAGTCGGGTCGAGGCCGGTGGCCGTCCCGCTCAGGGTCGAGGTGTCGTAAGCGGTCGAGCCTGCCACCTCGGTCCCCGCCCACGGCGCGTTCGTCGCTGCATCGAACACCACCGTCGTGATCGTCGGTGTGGTCTGAGCGACATTGAAGGGCTCACAGGAGCCCACGAGCGAGGCCGCGTAATTGGAGTCTCCGTTGTAGACGGCGTCATACGAGTAATTCCCAGCCGCCAGCGGCAGGGTCGTTGGCGAGTGCGGCACGGTCCCGTCCGCATTGAGCGTGACCGTCTGCGCCGCACCGGGGCCGTCGCACGATCCGTTGCTGAACAACTTGTAGGTGACGGTGCCCGACAAGGGTGCGGCCCCGACCGTGGTGGGCGACACTATGGCGGTGTCGTAGGCGGTCGCGCCGACGGCCTCGTCGCCGCTCCAGGGCGCGCCGGTCGAGGCGTCGTCCACGGTGGTCGAGGTGGTCGTGGAGATGAGGGGAGCGCCGAGCTGGCAACCAGAGACCGTGAGGATCGAGGTCCCCGTCCCCGTCACCGCTGAAGCGGAGGTCAAGATGGCGTCCAGGGGCGTAAAGAGGACGAAGTGGATCGACCCGTTTCCCTGCGGAGTCCCGGTCGCATCGCCCAAGTTGGTCGTCAGTTCAAAGGGATCTGACCCTGGCGACGTCAAGATGAACAGCCACGCCTGCTCGCCGTTGGGGATCGGACCAAGATCGGTCTCCGTACCGTTGCATAGCCCGTTCGTGGTCCCGTTGCCTGTCCATGTGACCGTGCCGTCGGTGACGGAAGACGGGTCAGCGTTCGGTGTGGCACCCGCGCCCGAGGCGGTCGACGCGCTCATGATGGCTGAATTGGAAGCCCGGGTGGTGGTCGATCCGACTGGTCCGGACGGTTCCGTGGTGTTCGTCTTCGCCGCGGATCCCGTGGCGTCGCCAGGTCCGCCTGACGGCGCCGCCGGCGCGGTCGTCGTCGAGGTCGCGCGTGGAGCAGTGACGCCACTTGTGCCGGTGTTGCCGGTCGCTCCGGTGGTGTCGGTGATGCCGGTGCTGTCAGTCGCGTTGGAAGCACCTGCCGTCGCGTCGAGCCCGTCGGCGGCAGCAGGCGCCGACGTCGCCAATGCTGGAGATGTCGGGACGATCACGAACGCCGCTGTTGTCGTCCCGATGGCGGCTGCGAGCATCACCGCAGCTGCAGAGAACCGATGATGTCCCGAAACTCCGCGCATTCCGTACCTCCTTAAGGGTGAAAGTGCTCGACGACTTCCGCCAGGTTTCGTCCGTTCACCCTCCCTACCTCATCGTGCTTGAAGAGGTAGGCCGCCGATTCCTGAACCTTTTCCTGTAACCAAGGGCTGTTCCCGAAGGACGCCAGCGCAAACGTGTGTGGCGCGCACGTAGCCGAAACGGGCTAGTCCGTATGGCCCTGTTGCGACCGGGTTGCTGGAGTCGGTATTGCCGCGGCGCGCGTCTTAGCCGGCCGAGTCGCTCGCCGCCGCCAACCGATAGATCGCCATCGGGTCGTCGGTGGGTTCGCACGCCATCGCCTTCTCCGCGACGAGCTCGAACCCGTTCTTCTCGAGTACCCGCCTCGACGCGACGTTGTGCGCCTCGGGGTCTGCCATGACGACGCAGTCCTCTGAGCGCTCGGCCCGCACGAACGCGACGAGCGCTGCGATCAGATCGGTCCCGAGCCCGCGTCCGACGGAGGTTGGCTCGCCGATGGCGTAGTCGACGCCCACGTCGCCGGGTGCGGCGCCGATCTCGGCCGACCACTCGAGGTTGTCCTCGCACACATACCACTGGCACCACCCGATCGGCCGGTCGTCGTCGAGCGCAACGAGGAGGTGCACGGGCTGGGCCCCGGTGACGCTCAGGCGGATGTCCTCGAGCTCACGTTCGAGCGACGACCCCGCCAGGAACCAGCGGGCGACGTGGGGCTCGGCCAGCCAGTGCCGGACCAGACCCAGGTCGTCGAGTTGCATCGGCCGCAGCGTCACCATCGGATCAGCCGGAGACGAGCAGCCGGTACCCGAGGTCGATCGTCTTGCACGCCGCCAGGTCGGCGTGGCGCTCGTGCCACGCGCCGCTGGCCAGGTCGGCCTCGAGGCGTGAGATCCCCGCCGCGGTCGTCGCCGGGTCCGAGAGCGCGATCCCCGAGGCGTTGGCCCGGACCGTGGGATCGAGGTACGACTCGGGCCGGCACCAGTGGGCGCCCATGACACCGTCCTCGAGGTCGCGAGGTACCGGCAGCACGATCGACGTCGTTGCGCCGATGGCCTCCGCGATCACGTCGGCCGCCGGGGCACACCGCAGCGTGTGGTCGCGCACCTCGGGGAGGTACTCCCGGAGCAGCCAGAAGGTGGCGTGCAACTCGAAGTCGATGCCGAACACGATCCGGCGGGGCGCCACCCGACAGAGCTCGTCGAGACCACGGGCCCAGTCGTCCCAGTGGTGCACGGTGAGGATCGCCATCGCCAGCTCCGCCCAGCCGGTCTGCACCGGGAGCGCGGACGCGCGGGCACGCAGGGCGGGAGCTGCGCCAACGGCGCGCTGGCCGAGCATGACGGTGGACGGCTCCACGGCCACCAGGTCGCGGCCCACCGGCTCGTAGGACCCGGTGCCCGCGCCCACGTTGACGATGCGCCGGGCGTCGCCGATCTGCTCGGTGACCACCGCCTCCCAGCGGGGGTCGGCGCGCCGGTGGGCCGTGTAGTTCCGCCCGATCGTGTCGTAGACGGGCGAGGTCGCCACGGCCGACCGGAGCGGCGACGGTTCAGGCCGCCGACTTCTCCAAGATGTGCACGCCGCAGGCGGAGCCGAGGCCGATGACGTGGGCCAGGCCCACCTTGGCGCCCGCGATCTGGCGGTCGCCCGCCTCGCCGCGGAGGTGGGTTGCCACCTCCCAGATGTTGGCGATGCCGGTGGCCGCGATCGGGTGGCCCTTGGACTCGAGGCCGCCCGACACGTTCACCGGGGTCTTCCCGTCGCGCCAGGTGGCGCCCGAGTTGAAGAAGTCGGCTGCGCCGCCCTCCTCGCAGAGCATCAGGTTGTCGTAGTGCACCAATTCCGCGGTGGCGAAGCAGTCGTGCAGCTCGACCAGGTTGAGGTCCTGGGGGCCGACGCCGGCCTGCTCGTACGCCTGGGTCGCCGCGTTCCGGGTCAACGTGTTGACGTTGGGCAGGATCTGGCACGCCTCTTCGAACGGGTCGGTCGTGAGGATCGAGGCCGAGATCTTGACCGCACGCTTCTGCTGCTCGAGCGACAGCGTCTTGAGCTTGGCGCCCGACACCACCACGGCCGCGGCGGCGCCGTCACAGTTGGCCGAGCACATCGGCCGCGTGTTCGGGTAGGCGATCATGACGTCGTTCATGATCTCGTCGAGCGTCATCTTCTTGGTGTACGCCGCCTTCGGGTTGAGCGTCGAGTGCGAGTGGTTCTTCTCGCTGATCTTGGCGAAGAGCTCGAAGCTCGTGCCGCCATATTTGTGGCCGTACTCCATACCGATCTGCGCGAAGACGCCCGGCATGGTCTCGGTGCCGATCCGCCCGTCCACCCCTGCCACCGCGCCGTAGCGGCCGTGCGGGGTCCACGTGTTGGAGTCGGCCGAGCGGCTGCCGCCCGCCAGCAGGCCGGCGCCCGACAGCTTCTCGACGCCGAAGGCGAGGCCCATGTCGGTCTCGCCGGCCTTCACGGCCATGGCGGCCACCCGCAGGGCGGTGGCCCCGGTGGCGCACGCGTTCGACACGTTGTAGACGGGGATGCCGGTCTGGCCCAGCTGCTTCTGCACCATCTGGCCGGTCGGCGCCATCGCCATCATGAGGTTGCCCGCCCCGATGATGCCGATGTCCTTCATCGTCACGCCGGCGTCGGTGAGCGCGCCCTGGACGGCCTCGGACGCCAAGTCCACGATGTCCTGGTCCGGGTGCTTGCCGAACTTCGTCATGTCGATGCCAAGGATCCACAGTTCTTCCGAAGCGGATGCCATCGTGCTTAACCTCCTAGTGGTTCAAAGCCGAAGCCAACCGCTTCGGTGCCTTCTTCGTCCGTGCCGATCACCTGGGTGGCCAGGCGGACCTTCATTCCCGTGCTCACGTGTTCGGGGTCGGGGGTCACGTTGATGAGGTTCCCCCGCACGCTCGTGCCCTCACAGTCGACGACCCCGGCCACGAAGGGCACCGGGACCCCCGGCGCGGCAAAGGACACGATGGTGAACGTCCGCAGTTCGCCGGTCGTGGGGACCTCGGCCACCTTGAACTCGGTGTTGCCGCACGAGGCGCAGGCGTTGCGCCGGTCGAAGAAGCGGGCCCCGCAGGCGGTGCACTCGTTGGCCACCAGGTGTGGATCGTCCCCCAGCACCAGGTAGTCCACCAGCGGGATCTGCTTCGCCATCGTTCCCCCAAGTTCTCGGGTCGAAAAGAGTGTTCTCAAACTACCGTGGGAGCGGCCGAGCCAGGCAAATCGCACCCAGGCCCGGCCCGCTCAGACCGTTCGCAGCGCGTCGGTGGGGGAGAGCCGCGCCGCTCGCAACGCCGGCAGCAGTCCCGCCACGGCCCCGATCACCAGGGCCGCGCCGAAGCCACCCACCCACGCCACCGGAGGCACGTCGATCCCCCAGCCCTTGGTCGACGCATAGACGATCGTCGCCAACGCGCCCGCCGCGACGCCGACCACCCCACCCAAGATGCTCAGCAGGATCGCCTCGGAGAGGAACTGGGTGCGGATGTGGCCCCTCGTCGCACCCAACGAACGACGCAGGCCAATTTCGCTGCGCCGCTCGAGCACCGAGATCACCATGATGTTGGCGACGCCGACGGCGCCGACCAGCAGCGCCACCGCGCCCAGCCCCAAGAACAGGTCGTTGAAGGTGTTCTTGGCGTCGGCCTGCGCCACGAGGACGTTGGACGGCTGGCTGACGTCGACGTTGTTCGGGTTTGCAGGGTTGGCGGTCGCACCCAGCACGGCGTGGACGGCGTCGACCTTGTCGGGGTTCGTCCGCACGTAGATCGTGCTCGGGTGCCCGTCGAAGCCGAGATACTTCTCCGCCGCCCCGAAGCCCACCAGCACGTCGTTGTCGATCTCGGGGGTGAGGACCGCAGGGTTGAGAATGCCGGCCACGTAGAACCAGTGGTGATCGACCCAGATTCGCTCGCCCCGGTAGAGCCGGTCGATGCCGAGACGCTGCGCGGCCGCCGCGCCCAGCACGCACACCGGCTCCTGCGCGGTGGCGGCGTTGAGGTAGGTGCCGGCGAAGAGTGCGGTGCCGAGGGCCTTGGGGAGTCCCAGGCTCGAGGCGGCCACGCCGATGCCGTTCGAGTTGACCGACGGGATGTACGGGCTGCGGTAGGCCGACGCGCTCGTCGTCCCCGTGAATTGCGTTGCGGTGACCGGCCCGATGCGCGCGATCATGGCCGGCGCTTCCTTCGGGAGCTCCGCCGTCGAGCCGAACACGGTCTGGCCGTTGGTCACCTCGAGCAGGTTCGTGCCGAGCTGGCCGATCTCGGCGAGCAGGTTGGCCTGCGAGGACGACGAGAGACCGAGCACGGCGACGATGGCCGCCACACCGATGGCGATGCCGAGCGATGACAGCGCGGCGCGCAGCCGGCGTGTGCGCAGGCCGACGCTGGCGACGCGTAGCAGATCGCCGAGCGACAAGCTCTTCGGCGCGAGCGTGAGCCGGCTGGTGCTCATGGCCGGCTCCCGTTCGCGCCGCCGGTGGCCCGCGTGGTGTCTGCCACGATCCGCCCGTCGAGCATCTCGACTTGGCGGGGCAAGCGTGCCGCCAGATCGCGGTCGTGCGTGATGACGAGGATCGTCGCGCCCTCCTCATTGAGCTCCTCGAGGAGGGCGAGGATGGCGGCGCCGGTGCCGCTGTCGAGGTTCCCGGTGGGCTCGTCGGCCAACACGATGGCGGGCCGCCCGACCAGCGCCCGTGCGATGGCGACGCGTTGACGCTCCCCGCCCGAGAGCTGCGTCGGCCGGGCCGCCGTACGCTGCCCGAGGCCGACGCGCCCGAGCGCCTCCCGGGCGGCGCGCTCCCGCTCGCGCACTGATGCACCCGAATAGAGGAGCCCGTCGGCCACGTTCTCGAGCGCGCTGGCGTACTCGGAGAGGAAGAACTGCTGGAACACGAACCCGATGCGGTTGGCCCGCAACGCAGCGAGCTGGCGATCGGAGAAGCGAGCGACGTCGAGGCCCGTGATGCGGACGGCGCCCGTCGTCGGGCGGTCGAGCGTCCCCATGAGATGCAGCAGCGTCGACTTGCCCGACCCCGACGGCCCCACGATGGCGACCAGCTCGCCTTCGGTCACGGCGAACGACACGCCCGCCAGTGCGACGACCCGGGGCTCGCCGTCATAGGACTTGGTCACCTGGTCGAGCTCCAAGACGATGGGGGTGGCCCCGTCGTTGGCCTCCGGCCGTCTCCGGGGGGCCAGAGTCGTGCCCACCCCGGCATTGGCGTCTTCACCGCCGGACTTGTCGGACATGTCCGTCACGTCGGTCACGCTCACGTGGCCGGGATGACGATGCGCTGACCGGACGCGACGCCGGGACCGCTCACCTGCACGCGCTCGGTCCCGTCGTCGATGAGTCCGAGAGTGACGGGCTCGAGGGAGTGCGTCCCCTTCGGCCCGATGACCTCGAGCGCGTAGCCGCCGTTGGCGAGGGCGAGGAGCGCGTCGAGCGGCACGATGAACACGTTGGTGGCCGAGTTCGATGTGATCGAGATCTCAACCGACGCCTGGTCGAGGTTCCCCGTGGCCTTTGGGTCGTCGGGTGTCACGAGCACGGTGATGGTGGGGGAGGAGCCGCCACTGTTGCCCGCCGGTGTGGTCGCCACGGTGCCCACCGAGCTCACCGTCCCCGCCGTGCTCTGTCCGTTGGGCAGCGAGATCTGGACCTTGTCGCCGACCTTCACGTTGCCCTGTTGGTCGGCGTCGAGGTTGATCGTGACGATGCGGCTGGTTGACGTCGCCGTGAGAATCTGCGACCCCGGCTGGGCCGACCCGCCAACCACCGTGCTGGCGCCGAAGGCCGTGATGCGGGCCGCCGAAGGCAAGAAGACGAACTGGCCGAGCGCCATGGTGCCGTCCTGGGTGACGCCCAGCGCTGCCTGCAGCTTCTCGACCCCGGCCTTCGTGTACCCGGTGAAGTCACTCGGCTCTGAGGCGATGTCGGCGCTGGTGAGATAGCCGAGAGCAACCAGGTCGTAGTTGAGGTTCTCCACGTCGGCACCGCTCGTCGCCGAGTCGGTCGCGCCCTCCGAGAGCGCGCGGTAGGCCGGCGTCGTCCCGTACAACAGGACGACCGGGCTCCCGCTGACGTCGTAGAGCACTTGCCCCTCCGATACCACCTGGCCGATCGCGGGCAGCGTCGTGACGGTGCCCTGGGCCTGGTTGATGACGTTGTAGGTGCCGGAATAGCCGAGCGTGCCGGAGACCTGGGTCTGCGAGGAGATGTCCCCCTGCGTCACCGTGGTCACGGAGGTCGGGTCTGCGTTGTCGGCCAGCCCGCCCGGCAAGCCCCCGGTGCTGCCGAAGGGATTGGCGACCACGACGGCGATCACCGCCGCCACGACGAGGAGGGTGGCGAGGGCCAGGAAGAGTCGGCGCCTTCGCGATCGCCCGCCGTCGTCGTGGTCGAGCGGCCCGAGTGACGGCGCCGCCGCCCGTTGGCGCTGTTCGGTCGTGCTCATCAGCCACCCACCGAGACGATGCCGCCACCCGAGCCCGTGCTGGTCTTGCCACCGCCCGCCGGCAGGTGCGGCGCGTTCGGCATGCAAATCTTCTGCGCGGCCTGGAAGAGCGGGTTGTTCGGGTTGAGGTCGCTCGAGCTGTTGGGCCCACCGCCCGAAATTTTGATGGCGCCGCCGCTGGAGGCCTGGGGATCGGGGAAGTCCTTGATCCCGTGCGCCCGCATGCACTGGGACATCTTGAGGGCGTTGCTGTAGGCCTGAGCCTGTTGGGCGGGCGTGGGCTTCGGCAATTTGGATTGACATTTCTGATTCGCGGCCTTGAAGGTGGCGCTGCTGGGGTCGAGCCCGGTCGAGCTGTTCGGACCGCCCTGGATGATGAGCTTTCCCTGGGAATCCGGGTCGGGGAAGTTCGTCACTCCGTGCGCGCGCATGCATTGGGAGAACGCAAGCTGGGCCGCCGTGTCTGAGGGCTTCGAGTTGGAAGGTTGGTTTCCGCTCCCCCCAGCGGCCGTCGTCGGAGTGGTGCCCGAGCTGGCGCCGGCGACGCCGGGCGTCGAC
Organism: Acidimicrobiales bacterium; assembly: GCA_035552395.1. Classification (GTDB taxonomy): domain Bacteria; phylum Actinomycetota; class Acidimicrobiia; order Acidimicrobiales; family RAAP-2; genus Bog-473. The sequence goes on along the minus strand of DASZLL010000044.1, from coordinate 6,718 downwards.
GGGCCGCTCGAGCAGGCGGCGGCCGCAAGGGCGAGGCCGAGCAGCACCGCCGCCACGGGCAACACCTGGCGGCGGCGCCGTCGGCGACCCAGGCCGGCGGGGGGGACCGGGCGGGCGGAATCGAGAATCGCGATGTCGAGAGTTTTTTCGGTGTGATCGTCCATGGGCGTCGTCCTCTTCGCGTCGGCAAATGGCTGTCTGCCGACGAGTTGTACGACAGGCGCGGTTTCCGGAACGTTGCGCCCCTTTCGACGCGCGCGCACCAGGTCGCCGCCAGATCCACAGTGCGCGCACAGCTGGCAACCAACGGACGCTGCGCTGGCGGCGATACGTAATTGAAACCTCGCGCGGAACATCCTGGTGTTCGTTCGAACAGGGGGCCCTGGCAGTGCGGGTTTTGGTGATCGAAGACGACGTGGAGCTGGCCGAAGCGGTCGGCGTCGGGCTCCGGCGCTCCGACATGGCGGTCGACGTCGCGCTGGACGGCGCCGCCGGTCTTTGCCGTGCGTTCGAGACCGACTACGACGTGATCGTGCTCGACCGGGACCTGCCCGGCGTGCACGGCGACGACGTCTGCCGGCGACTGGTCGAGTGGGGCCGCCGGACGCGGGTGCTCATGCTCACCGCGGCGGGGGCGATGGACGACCTCGTCGAAGGCTTGGAGCTCGGCGCCGACGACTACCTGCCCAAGCCCTTCGACTTTCCGGTCCTCGTGGCGCGTATCGGCGCGCTCTACCGGCGCGCCCAGCCGGCCATCCCACCGATCCTGCGTTACGACGACGTCGAATTGGACTCGGCGCAGCACCGGGTCCGCCGGGCGGGCCGGCCGCTCGAGCTTTCGCCCAAGGAGTTCGGCGTCCTCGAGCTCCTCATGGCCTCGAGCGGCCGCACCGTGTCAGCCGAGGAGCTGCTGGAACGGGTGTGGGACGATTCGGCCGACCCGTTCACCAACGCCGTGAAGGTGACGATGAGCCGCTTGCGGTCCAAGCTCGGCGAGCCCTCGATCATCGAAACGGTGCAACGCGCCGGGTACCGGATCTGAGTCCGGCGTGGCTCTGCGCGACCGCATGCTGAGGATGGCCGGCGGTCGGCGCTTGCCGCGCCGGTCGCTGCGCCTTCGCCTTACCTTGCTCTACGGCGTCGTGTTCCTCCTCTCCGGTGCCGCGTTGCTGACGACGACCTACTTCCTCGTCGACGCGGCGACGGGCAACGCCTTCATCGTGCACGACAAGAACGGGGTCACTCTCGCCGGCTACCAGATCGGCTCGGTGCCCCCGACTGCACCAAGCGCGAAACCCGAGACGATCCCCGGGGGTGCCGTCTCCAGCAACGGCGCTCACGGTGCAGGTCAGCTACACGGGAAGGGCACCGAAGCGGGTGGATTCACCGCCACTTCTGCGAACAAGAAGCCGCTCACACCGAAGCAGCTCGCCCAGCAACAGCAGCAGATCGAGCAGCAACAACACGAGCTCGAGGCGCTGGCTCACGCCTACCAGAGCAGGGAGCTGCATCAGCTGCTCATCGAATCGGGTGTCGCGCTCGGCATCATGGTGCTGGTCTCCATCGCGCTCGGCTACGTCGTCGCGGGGCGGGCGCTCAGGCCCCTGCGAACCATCACGGCGACCACACGCGACATCTCGGCCTCCAATCTGGACCAGCGCCTGGCCGTCGACGGCCCTGACGACGAGCTCAAGGAGCTGGGCGACACCATCGACGGGCTCCTCGAGCGGCTCGAGGCTGCCTTCCGTTCGCAGCGCCAGTTCGTGGCCAACGCATCCCACGAGCTGCGGACGCCGCTGGCACGGCAGCGCACGCTGGCCCAGGTGGCCTTATCCGACCCCCAGGCGACGGAGGACTCGCTGCGCGCGGCGCACGAGCGCATCCTGGCGTCAGGGGAGCAGCAAGAGCAGCTCATCACCGCGCTCCTCACGCTCTCGCGGGTCCAGGGCGGCTCGGTGCTGCAGCACGCGGTGGACCTCGCCGCGGTCGTGAGTGAGCTGTTGGAATCGCGTGAGGCCGAGGCCGAGGTGCGCCGGGTCCGCGTCGTCCCCGACCTCGCCCCCGCGGCACTGCAGGGCGACCGCCGTCTCGTCGAACGCCTGGTGGCCAACCTCCTCGACAACGCGTTGCGCCACAACGTGAAGGGCGGCACGATCAGCGTGCAGACGGGGAGTCGCAGCGGACGCGCCTGGCTCGTCGTCGCCAACGATGGGCCCGTGATCAAGCCCGGCGAGGTCGAACGGCTCTTCGAGCCCTTCGAACGCCTCGGTGCGGAGCGCACGGCCGCAGGCGAGGGCTTCGGGCTTGGCTTGTGCATCGTGGGGGCAGTGGCGGCGGCGCACGGCGCCACACTGCGCACGGTGGCGCGGCCGGCGGGTGGACTGAGTATCGAGGTGCGCTTCCCCGCAAGCGGCGGCGGGGCCGACGAGCGGGCGCGCCAGGCGGTGGGGCCGGGGCCGGCCGCCGGGAAGGGTCGGGCGGTGCGGGGCGGCCGGCACCCAGAAGGCCAATCGGAGAAGCCCGCCGAACTGGTGCACGCGTTGCCCTCCGACCGGTAGGTTCGGCGCCATGCGCTTTACACACCTCGGCCGCACCGGCCTCACCGTCAGCCGTCTCTGCTTGGGCACCATGAACTTCGGGCCCGAGACCGACGAGGCGACCTCGCACGCCATCATGGACACGGCGCTCGACGCCGGGATCAACTTCTTCGACTCGGCCAACGTCTACGGGCGTTCCAAGGGCCGCGGCGCGACCGAGGAGATCGTCGGCCGCTGGTTCGCCCAGGGGGGCGGCCGCCGGGAGAAGGTGGTCCTCGCCACCAAGCTCTACGGGAACATGGGGGAGTGGCCGAACGAGGGCCAGCTCTCCGCGCTCAACATCCGCCGCGCCTGCGACGCCAGCCTGAAGCGCTTGCAGACCGACTACATCGACCTCTACCAGATGCACCACATCGACCGGGCCACGCCCTGGGACGAGATCTGGGAGGCCATGGAGGTGCTGCGGGACCAGGGCAAGATCATCTACTGCGGGTCGTCGAACTTTGCCGGCTGGCACATCGCGAAGGCGCAGGGCGTGGCGCAGCGGCGCAACTTCATGGGCCTCGTCAGTGAGCAGTCGCACTACAACCTGCTCACCCGCAAGATCGAGCTCGAGGTGTTGCCGGCGGCGGAGGACTTCGGCCTCGGCGTCATCCCGTGGTCACCGCTGGCCGGTGGTTTGCTCGGTGGGGTCGTGCGCAAGGAGCGCGACGGGAGCCGCCGGCGCGCCGAGCACCTCCAGCAGAGGATCGAGGCCAAGCGGGCGCAGTTCGAGGCCTACGAGGACCTCTGCGACGAGATCGGCGAGGAGCCCGGTGCGGTGGCGTTGGCGTGGCTCCTCACGCGGCCGGCCGTGACGGGGCCGATCGTCGGGCCGCGGACGCCTGAGCATCTCGATTCGGCCCTCCATGCCGTCGACGTGACGCTGGACGACAAGGTGCTGACCCGGTTGGACGAGATCTTCCCGGGCTACAAGGCGGCGCCCGAGGAGTACGCCTGGTAGCAATCCTCGGGTCGAGAAGGCTCGTCGGCGGAAGGGCTGGCTAGGGCTTGCCGACCCCCGCCAGCTCCCGCTCGGGCTCGGGACCGGGCTCGCCCACCGTGTGCTCCGTCAGGTCGTCGGCGTCGACGGACAGCTTCGGCAACGCTCGGTCCAGCCACTGCGGGAACCACCAGTTGGACTTGCCGAACATGATCATCAGCGACGGCACGATGGCCATGCGGATGAAGAGGGCATCGACGAGGATGCCGGCGGCGAGGCCAATGCCGAACTCCTTGATGACGCGCTCGCCGCCCAGGATGAACGAGCCGAACACGAGGATCATGATCAGGGCAGCGGCGGTGATGGTCTTGCCCGTCGCCGCCAGGCCGTTGCGCACGGCGACGCGGTTGTTGCCGCCGGACTTGATGTACTCCTCGTGCATTCGTGACACCAAGAAGACCTGGTAGTCCATGGAGAGGCCGAAGAGGATGGCGAACAGCATCACCGGCAGGAACGCTTCGATGGGACTCGTACCCGTGAGCCCGATCACACTCCCGCCGTAGCCCCACTCGAAGACGGCCACGAGGATGCCGAAGGCGGCGCCGATCGACAGCAGGTTCATGATCGCCGCGGTCAATGGGATGACGAAGCTTCGGAACACCGTCATCAAGAGGAGGAACGAGAGCAGCACGACCAGCCCGATGAAGAGGGGCAGCTTGGAGGAGAGCACGTGCGAGAAGTCGATGAAGATCGCGGTCGTGCCACCGACAAGTACCTTCACCCCCGAATTGCCGACTGCCTGCGGCAGCGTGTCGGACCGCAGATGGTTGACCAGGTCGGTGGTGGCCACGTCCTGGGGTGCGGTCTTCGGGTAGACGTTCAGCAGCATCACATCGCCACTGCCCGTCTTGCTCGGGATGTAGAGGGGCGGGGCGACCTTGGCGACGTCGGACTGCTGTGAGACGTCCTGCACGACGGTGTTGATCACGCCGTGCTGGTCGGGCTGGACGACGCTGACCAGCATCAAGGGCCCGTTGAAGCCGGGCCCGAAGCCTTGTGACAACGTGTCGAACGCAACCCGCGTCGGCGTCCCGGCCGGGTCAGTGCCCTGGTCGGCCGAGCCGAGCCGGAGCGAGAAGAACGGGATGGCGAGCACGACGATGACGATCAGGGCGACCCCGGCAGAGAGCCACGGGTAGCGCTGGACGCGGTCGGCCCAGTTCGGCCAGAACCCCTTGCTGTCGGCGCCAATGATGCGCGGCCCGTTCTGGGCCAGGTTCCGCTTCTGCTTGCGGCTCATCACCTTGGGTCCGATGAAGCCGAGCATCGCCGGCAGGAGCGTCAATGCGGAGATCATGGTGAACAGAACACCGATGGCCGCCGCGAGCGCCAAGCCGTAGAGGAAGCTCACGCCGAGGGCGAGCATGCCCAGCAGGGCGATGCACACGATGATGCCCGCGAAGAGCACGGCGCGCCCGGAGGTGTTGACCGAATTGATGATGGATGACTCGGTGTCGAGTCCGGCGACGAGGCCTTGGCGATGGCGGGTCACGATGAACAGCGCGTAGTCGACGCCGACACCGAGGCCGATGAGCAACACCAGCTCCGGCGAGAACTGGGGCATGCCGATGAGGTGGCTGAGCAACCCGATGACGCCGATCGCGGTGCCCAGGGCAAAGAGTGCGGAGATGATCGGGAGCAGGGCGGCGAAGACGGAGCCGAACACAAGGAGCAGCACGATCAGGGCCAGGAGCACCCCCAACCCGGTGCTGCTGAACGACTGGTTGTTGGCAAATTCGGCCAGCTGCCCGGTCACGGCCACCGTGAGACCGGAGCCCGACGTGGTGGTCACGGTGTGGACGAATTTCGTCGCCTCGTTCTGCGAGATGTTGTTCGGCAACTTGTCGAACGGCACCTGAACGAAGCCCACCGTGTGGTCGGCATTGATATTGGTCGTGTTGACCAGGTTGCCGGACGAGTCGTAGGGGCTCGTGACGTGGGTGACGTTGGGGAGCGCATTGATCTTGTCCACCATCGTGTTGATGCGCTGGCCGATGGCGGCGTCGTTGAGACTGCCGCCGCCCGACGTCCCGAACACGACCTCCTCGGTGTCGCCCGAGTGGCCGGGGGCGGCCGACTTCAGAAGGTTGATGGCGTCGGACGACTCGGTGTGGGGGAAGTTGAAGTTGTTCGTGTAGTCGGCGTGGAACTGAATGACGAGGGAAATGGATGCGACGAGGACGACGGCCCACGAGAGAAGCACGATGCGGCGGTGGCGGACGCACCACCCGGCCAGGGTGCGCATAGGGGGGAATTCCTCCAGAGAGTTGGGGATGGCTTGGACGGTTTGCGGGAACTCGGCGCCTGCGCCTGCGGGCGTCGAGGAGACGACCTAATCGTACTGGCCCCCCGGGTACCCCCCCGTTCGCTCACCTCCGGCGAGGCCGAGGTGGGCCAGGGCGTTGAAGACGGGCAGGGCCAGGCGGTCGGCCGAGGTGGCCGAACGGGCCACCAGGCGGCCGGCCAGGACGGGGTGTTGCTCGGGGATGGCGAAGAATCCGCGCTGGCTCAGCGTGAGCATCGTCAAGGGCGACAGGGCGACCACGGCGATGGACGAGCGCAGCTGGTTGAGCAGGGAGTGCTCGGACCACGAGTCGCCCCGACCGAGGAGTCCGATCGGGGTCTCGTCGCGCTGGACCACGACATGACCTGCGGCGATGACGTGCCAGTACCGCACCGGGACGTCCTGGGCCTGGACCACCTGTCCCGGGTGGGCGGTGCAGATCTCGCATTCGGTGGCGAACGCCTCGAGCTCGTCGTCGGGGAGGCCGGCGAAGAGGGCCATGGAACGAAGGCTGCTGGCGAGGTCGTCGGGCCTGACGAAGACGTCGCGGGTGGGATTGGGCTGGGGGGCGTGCATGGGCATCGGATCCTTTCTCAGTTGTCCGTGATCGAGCTCGGCCGGCGCCCCCCGCCGACCTGATGGTCGTGGTGCCAGTGCCCGCCGGCGCGGCGCCACAGCACGAACGCCACGATCGCGAAGAGGATCCACGGCACGTGGTACATCGGATAGAAGGGCAGCGTCGCCCCGGCGACGATGGCCAGGAAGCCGATCAGGAACACCCACGGCAGCACCCGGCGGTGTCGAGGTGGTGGAGGCGGTGGCGCGCTGGGCAGCATGGGCAGGTCGTGGAAGAGC
>DASZLL010000043.1:0-55321 GCA_035552395.1 Acidimicrobiales bacterium | reverse complement strand
CGGCCTCGCTATGCGGGGCCAGCCACGCCGATCAGGGTGCCTTCAGGGTCCCTGAAATGACCGACGACGAGTCCATTGGGTGACGTGACGGGACCCATGACCCGAGTACCGCCGAGGTCTTCCGCGCGCCGCAACGCAGCTCCGACGTCTGGCACACCGACGTAGAACACGGCGTGGTTCTCATAGCCTGGTCCACCTCCGACTCCACCGCGGATGCCTGTCCCGTCGTCGGTGGTAATGAGATCTAAGAACCCGTAGTCGTCAGGCGCCGAGACTTCCTCCGCCACCGGAGACGGCACCGCAAAGCTCCACCCGAAGAGCCGGGAGAAGTAGTCGCGGAGCCGAGTTGGATCCTTTCCGACGACCTCAAAGTGCACCACGGGTTGTGCCATCCACCCACCTCCAGAGTCGGCAAGCTGCAGAATCGCACCCTAGCGATCCGACTCATCGCGACATGTCAGAACTTCCCCTCATTCCCTTCCACCACACTGTGGGCATGGACGTTGCGGCAACCCTGCCTCGCATCGACGAGCACGAGATCTCCGTGGACGCCCGCACGCCGCTGGCGTGGGCCGCTGCCGTGGCCGTCTTCAGACGGCTCTCAACCAGACGAGCGTGGCGCGCCTACGCCCAGGCAGTTCGATGCCAACCCCGTCGCGCCAGCGGCGCCGCTGACACTGTTGGCGCAACGCTCCCTGGATTTCTCGTGGTGAGGTCCGAGGCTCCGACCGAATGGGCGCTCGAGGGCGAGCATCTGTTCTCGCGTTACGCACTCACGTTCCGCATCGTTCCGGTCGATGCCGAGCACTGCCGCGTCATAGCTTGCTCGTCGGCCGAGTTCCCGGGCCCTCATGGCATGGCGTATCGAGCGCTGGTGATCGGCTCCCGGGGCCACGCGATCGGTCTTCGCCGCCTCTTGCGATCGATCAAGTCCGAAGCCGAGCGCCGCAGGGACTGATCTCCCGAGGATGTACTGCTACGTCAATGGTTCGCGACGGCCGTCTGGAAAGCATCGTTCGGCGCGAAAGACCGGAGAGAGGTCATCGAGTCCGTCGACCATCGTTGCTTCCACGGGCTTGCGGTCGGTGAAGCGCCAGAGTGGTGCGTACGTGTCCGTGGTGTTCTCTGAACCAATTCGCCGGGCGACGGCAGCCGCGTTCAGGCTGGTGAGCTCCAGACCAAGACCGGCTGATTCCAGAAGCTTTAAGGGGGACAGCCAAATCACGTCCTGAGCACCGTCGATCTCGACGTATTTGTCCAGGAACTTCTGCATCGCCGGCTGGTCGGTGAAGAAGTAGACGCGCTGGTTCAGCAGGTGGATCCAATCGCTGACGTCCAGCCCGTTGTCCAAGAGCGCACTCAGGTCCTTGCGAGCGAAGAGCGGACTTTGGTCTCGGAGGATCACCTCTTTGCCTCCGACAGTGAGGCGAACGGACTCTCGACGAGGGGTTGAGAGCAGCCGCTGGCGCTCCTCCTCGCTCAGCTCGGCCTCCAGGATCAGCTGTTCGGCCGTACGGAACCCGGTTGCCTCGATTTGCTCCCAGGCGCCAACGGGACCCACGTGGCAGATCACTTTGCAACGACTGAGAAATTGCTCTGGCGTCATCACCATGAAGGATCGCACAGTTCCCACCTGGCATCTGACGTCGCGTTTGGAGTAGGGAACCCGTCCGTCGGCTCGCTCGGAGAACGCCCCCCATCAGCGGCCCGATTCTCGGGCGTGGTGGCCCGGGCGGGGACCGAATTCTGGTCGCCCTCGACGCGTCGAGGCTCGTCGCAACGGCTCCGTCGCACGCCTCGCCCCCGACGTCGTCGAGACGGTCGGGATGCGTCGGCCGGACCTCTGGACCGCACCGGAATCGACAAGGCTCCAACGGCCGTTGGCCTTCCACCCGGGGCGCCGCCTCGCCTCGGTGTCGTCTTTCTCATGTTCCTGCGCTGTGCTCTAATCGGCTGACTTCACGTGGCGCTGGCCGGCACGAGGATTGAGTGAGGGGATGGGGACAACGCTTCGGTTGGTAGCCGCAGGTCTGATCGTTGCCTGCGCCGGGTGGCTGGCCGGCTCGGCCCCGGCAGGGGCGGCGGGCCTCCTGCCACCGAACGATCCCGGCGTGAACCTCCCCCTGCCCTCGTGCCCTTCGTCTTCCTCTTCCAGCTACGTCGACACGCCGCAATGCGTGGCGGCGTACCTGACCGCCATCGACGCGGCACGTGCGTCCGAAGGAATCGGGCCCATGAACTTGCCGTCCGACTGGTACTCCCTCACGGTGGCGGAACAGACCTTCGTCGTCACAAACCTCGAACGCGTCGATCGCGGGCTCCCGCCGGTGCTGGGGCTCGTTGCGTCGCTCGACAACGACGCACAGGCCGGGGCGAACAGCAACCAAGATCCGATCTACGGAGGCAGCCCCGGTCCTGCGGTCGCGACGGCGACCATCTGGTCGTGGACCGAGACCGGCCAGGCGAATCCCCTCGTGTCGGATTTCTTCTGGATGTATGCGGACGGACCGAGCTGGATCCATCGCAACGGGATCCTCGATGCCCGCTGTAACGACTCGGGTACCCAGTACTGCGTCGCTGGCGCCGCGTCGGCGGCGACGAGCTTCGGAAGTTGCACCGGGTCGTGCGCCGGCCTCAGCGTGGCCGAGCTGTTCGTGACCGCGAGCGGCACGCCGCCCCCGCTCGTGTTCAGTTGGGCCCAAGCGGCAACGTCGTCTCTCTCGGCGCCGTGCCTCGATACCCCATCCGGGACGACGCAGGGCTATCTGTTGGCCGCGTCCGACGGGGGCATCTTCGCCTTGGGTGACGCGACGTTCTTCGGCTCGGCCGGGGCCCTCCCGTTGCATGACCCCGTGGTCGGCATCGCACCGACGGGCGGCGGCGGCGGCTACTGGCTGGTCGCCTCCGACGGCGGCATCTTCAGTTACGGCGACGCCCGCTTCTTCGGGTCCACCGGTGGGATGCACCTGAACCAGCCCATCGTCGGCATGGCCGCCAGTCACGACGGCGGCGGCTACTGGCTTGTCGCCTCCGACGGCGGCATCTTCAGCTACGGCGACGCCCGCTTCTTCGGGTCCACCGGTGGGATACACCTGAACCAGCCCATCGTCGGCATGGCGGCGACACCCGATGGGGGCGGCTACTGGTTGGTCGCCTCCGACGGCGGCATCTTCAGCTACGGCGACGCCCGGTTCTATGGGTCCACCGGCGCCATGCACCTGAACCAGCCCGTCGTCGGCCTGGCCGCCAGTCACGACGGGGGCGGCTATTGGCTCGTCGCCTCCGACGGGGGCATCTTCAATTACGGCGACGCCCGCTTCGATGGGTCCACCGGTGCCATGACGTTGAACCGGCCCGTCGTCGGTATCGCACCAACGAGCGACGGGGGCGGCTATTGGCTGGTCGCCTCCGACGGGGGCATCTTCAACTATGGGGACGCCCAGTACGAGGGATCGACCGGCTGCCTCCCGCTGAACTCTCCGGTGGTCGGAGCAGCGCCTCAGCGCTGATCCGGTTCCCTCCTCGGCGGCCCTGGCCGGATGTTGCGCGGAGGTGGTTACGTCGCCGCTGGGACGGCCACCCGCTTGATGTGGCGCACGGTGGCCAGGCGCAGCAAGACGAGCGACCGGATGGCCCACCAGCCCGGGTCGATCTCACCCTTGGCCATCGCCAGTCGGCTCGACGTCGTCAGGGCGTGGTGGTTGTTGTGGAGACCCTCGCCGGCGACCAACAACGCCAGCCATTGGTTGTTCGTGGCCAGGTTGTCGTGCGGCCGCTTCCCCCACTTGTGCCCGATGGCATTGATGGCGCCGCCACCGAGGATGTAGGCCGACGCGTGGACGACGGCGACGATCAACGCGATCTCCCACCCGAACACGGCGAACAGGATGCCGATGCCGAGACCCAGGCCGAGCAAGGCGTGATCGAACAACAGGGTGTCCCAGCGATCGCCGGGCAGATCACGGGCGTAGCGGGCCACCGCGGCCGGGTCGCGGGCCACCTTGCGGTAGAGGACGGCGTTGCCGAACTGCACCGCCGGGAAGCCGAAGACCTTCGGCGAGTGGGGGTCGCCCTCTTTGTCGGTGAACGCGTGGTGCTTCCGGTGCACCGCCACCCATTGACGCGGTCGGGTCCCGGTCGCCATCCAGATCACGACCCGGCAGGCGAAGGAGACGGGGGGCTTGAGCGTGACCGCCCGGTGGGCGAGCGAACGATGCAGATATACCGTCGTCACGACGAAGGCGATCTGAGTGGTAATCAAGCCGATGACCACGGCCTCGAGCACCGCGGGCACGGCCACACATTAGGCGACGAATCCAGCCCCTTCGCCAATTCGTCGCCGAAAATTCATATGATCCTCCGTACGGACCGAGGCGCACAGGGCGAGGGGGCACATGGCGACTGAGACGGAGGCCGCGTTCGGCGAGCTCCTCGACACCGTCGCCTCCACCCACCGTCGCCTGGCCGACCAGCTCAGCGACGACCAGACGACCCTCCTCGAGGCGCACAAGTGGCTGCTGTCGATCCTCCAGGTCGCCGCCGACGTCAACCTGTGGGCCGACGCCGGGCGCCCGCGATTCGTCGAGATCGTGGGCCCCTACAAGAAGTGGGGCGGTGACAACGCCGACGCCTTCTACTGCTACACGCCGATTGACCCCGCCCGCACCTACAGGGTGACCGTCGCGCCCGGCGACGCGGTCTACCTCTCGCTCACGGTCTACGGGGGGCCCGACGACGGCCGGTATTCCGAACGCATCGTGGGCTCGGTCAACAGTCGCGAGGCGATCCCGCGGGCTGACGGCACGATCGACATCGTGCTGTCGCCCCGCCAGCCCGAGGGGGACGTGGCCTGGATCCGGCTCGAGCCCGACGCGGTCGCGGCCATCACGCGCGACTACCTGGAGGACCCGGCGCGCGGGCGGCGCGCTGTCTGGCGCGTCGACGCCGAGGACCCGCCGGTCTCCTTCCGCCAGGACGATGCCGACATGGCCCGCCGCCTGCGGGCCATGTCCACCTGGGTGCGCGAGCAGGCGAGCATCGTGCCGTTGCCGCCGGCGACGCCCAACGCCATCGACCCGCCCTACCCGGTGCCGACCGCCACGTTCGGCTGGGCCGCCGGCGATGCCGCCTACGCCATGGGCGCATTCGAGCTCGCCGACGACGAAGCCCTGGTCATCAAGGGACGATCGCCCGAGTGCGCGTTCTGGAACATGTGCTTGTGGAACCGGCTCCTGCACACGTACAACTTCGACTACGAGCGCGTCACGATCAACGGCGCCCAGGTCGAGTACGAACCCGACGGGTCCTGGACCATCGTCGTCGCCGCCCACCAGCCGGGGCACCCCAACTGGGTGTCGACGGCCGGCCACCACACCGGGCGCATCTGGTTTCGCTGGTTCCTCCCGTCGGAGACGCCGGCGCAACCCGAGGTGGCGGTCGTTGCGGTGGCGTCGCTATGAGTGACCGACCCCCGCCGGTGCGGATCGACGATCTGGCCGTGCCGCTCTTCTCGGGCGAGGCCCGCGCCATCCTCGACTTCATGAGCGAAGCCGGGTCGCAGCTGTCGCTCGAGCCTGCCGGCCTGATGGCCGCGGCGAGCACCGACACCGGTCTCGACCATTTCGGCTCGGACGAGTTCGTGTCCCGCCTCGAGCTGCTCTGCCGCGCCATGCGCGAGGAGGGCGGGTTCAACGACGCCGGCGTCTTCCAACAGCACACCCTCATCGCCGGGCTCTTGAAGAACCGCCTGTTGATCGAGGACCTGATCGCCCGGCGCCCCGAGATCCTCGACGAGCGGATCGAGGCCCCCATCATCATCTGCGGCCTGCCGCGCACCGGGACCACCCATCTGCACAACCTGATCTCGGCCGACCCGGCCATCCGCTCGCTCCCCTACTGGGAGAGCCTCGAGCCCGTCCTGGCCGAGCGAGAGCGCCCCGCGGCCGGCGAGCCCGACCCGCGCCGGGACCGGACCGCTCTCGCGCTGTCGTTCCTCGACGTTGCCATGCCGTACTTCAACCGCATGCACGAGATGACGGTGGATCACACCCACGAGGAGATCCAGCTCCTGGCGATCGACTTCTCGAGCATGTTGCTCGAGACCACGGCGACCATGCCGACCTGGCGCGACGCCTACCGGTCCCGGGACCAGCGGCCCAGCTACGCCTATCTCCGGCGCGTCCTCCAGGTGCTCCAGTGGTTGCGCGGCGGAACCCGCTGGGTGCTCAAGTCCCCCCAGCACCTCGAGCAGTTTCCCGCGCTCGTCGACACCTTCCCCGACGCCACCTTCGTCGTCACCCACCGCGACCCCGTCGCAGTGACCACCTCGATGGTCACGATGCTCGCCTACACCGCCCGCCTCACCCGCGACCGCGTCGACGTGCCGGGGATCGGGCACTACTGGGCCGACCGGCTGGAGCAGATGTTGGGCGACTGCGCCGAGCAGCATTCCATCCTCCCGGCAGACCGGACCATCGACGTCCACTTCGACGAATTCATGGCCGACGACCTGGCCATGGTGGCGCGGGTCTACGACCTGGCGCACCAGCCGCTGGACCAATCGTCAAAGGCTGCCATGCGGGCGTTCCTGGCCGAACACCCACGCGGCAAGTTCGGCGCCATCGAGTACGACCTCACCGAGTTCGACCTGGACCCCGTGGAGTGCCGCAAGGCCTTCTCGTTCTACAGCGAGCGCTTCGGAGTGAGGTCCGAGTCGTAGGCCTCTCCCTGCGGTCAGCGGGACGGGTCAGCGGATGACTGAGCGGCGGATGCGCCCCCATCGGCGCACCACGTGCACGAAGAGGTACACCACCAACACGAGCGCCGACGCCACATGCCACCCGATGTCGCGGAACGGGATGCCGACGCCGCGTGGGTGGAGGATCACCTGGGTCCCCGTGGCCAGGTCGTATGTCCCCGAAACGAGGACGTTGAGGGTCAAGAGCGCCAGGACCACGTCCGACCACGCCAGCCGCCCTCGCCGGCGGAGCCAGGTGCCGGCGCGCCCCAGGTTCCCGAGCAACCGCGCCACGGTGTGACGTCGTTGCACCACGTGCACGCCGACCAGCGCCACGAACGCCAGCCCGACGACGAGGTGCGGCCACCCCTCGGTAATCAACGTCACGGTGGCCAGCGAGGCGGCGAAGCTCGCCAGCAGGAGAAGGTGCACCGCGAAGCGGGTAGACATCCGCCGGCGTTGGGCCACCGCAGCGCCCGGTGACGGCGAGGGGGCCTCGTTCGTCACCGGGCCGGTGTCGCTGCGGATGGTCACGTCGACCTACTCCATCGGCCGGGTGGACAGACCTTTGGGCTCGCGACCCGCCAGCACCCAGCCGATGAGCACGGCCGCGACCGGCATGGCGATCAAGATGAAGAACAGGTTGTTCCACGGGACGTGATTGACAATGTCGGACACGCCACCCTCCAGTTTGTTCGAGCGGAAGAAGCCGAACACGCCGACGTAGGCGGCGATCGTCCCGAGCAGAGCGCCCAGGAAGGCGAGCCCGCCTGCGGTGACCGCGGTCAGGGCACGCCGGGTGCGCGAGCTCGCACCGGCGGCGGCGAGGGTGCGCAGGTCACTCGCCGTCTCGCTGCGGATGAGGCCGACGCTCATGGCAAGGACGCCCAGTGCGAGTGCGATGCCGAAGACGGTCGCCCAGTTCACGATCTCGGCCGCCGCGGGCGCGTCGTTCTTCGACTCGACGCTCATGTTCGTGGCGGCCGCCAGGGAGTTGGCGTTCCTCAGCTGCGCCGAGGTAATCGCGGTGTTGGCCTGGATCACCCAACCGCCAAGGCTGTTCTGGTCGGCGATGTGCAGGCGGCGCAGCGCGCTCTCGGTGATGACCGTGTTGGGGGCCGACGTGCCGGCGGGCAGCTGGCTCACTTCTTGCACCACCGGGTGCGCCTCGCACGAGCCGGGCGAACACGAATTCGTGTTCCCATTCGGGCCGCCCGGGCCCCCGCCGCCGGGGCCGCCCAGGTTGACGAGCCCGTTGTCGTTGCCCTTGCCGCCACCGCTGTAGATGAGCTGGACACCCGAGCCGGCCAGCCCGGACCGCGAGCTCAGCACATCGACGTTGGCGGGGATCGACGACGGGTTGATGCCGTACGAACGCAACAGCGCCGGGGTCCCGACGTAGATGGGCCCGCTCCATTGCCGGCCGTCGGCGCTCGGACTCTGCAGCTGCGCCGCGGAGTTGACGAGTTCGACGACGTCGGTTCCGCCGACCGCGGAGGAGATGGCGTGGACCGTCGCCAGTTGCGCCGAGGGGCTCGCCACCGGACCCGCGTTCTGCTGCTCTCCGTTCGGCCCGAACGTCGGCCCGGTGGGTGGGGTGTACACGTTGACCGTGTTTGCTGCCATGTTGGGCCCGACGTAGTCGAAGACGTTGGAGTAGCGGGCCACGGCGACGGCGCAGACGATCACCGCGATCATGATGCCGAGGCTGATGGCGGAGAGGGCCGAGCCGGACCGGGCCCGGTAGCGCGCCATGTCGCGCAGGGGCAGGCGGATGGCGATGGGCGCGCGGGCGCCGATCCGGGCGAGCAAGACGAGGAAGAACGGGGAGATCAGGACGATCCCCACGATCAGCGCGATGAGACCCGGGATCAGCCAGATCACTCCCCCGCCGTGGCTCGAGGCCCCCGAGATGGAGAAGAAGACGAACCCGATGACGAGCGCGACCACGCCCGGCACCAGCGAGCGGTGGATCTGGCGCGGCGGCGCGGGGCGCCCGGCCAGGGCGCGGACGACCGGCACCCGGGTGATGGCGCGGGCGGGGTAGCCGGCGGCGAAGAAGGTGGCGACGACCGCGAGCACCATGGTCGGAGCGATCACGTTCCACGGCAAGGCGAACGTCGGAATCACGTGGTGCGCGTTCTGTTGGTTGGTCGGCCGGTAAGCCAGCCACAGCGCCAGGCCGAGCGCGAAGCCCACCATGGCGCCGACGACCCCGACGATGACGCCGTTGGCCTCCAGGACGAGCCGGACGTTGCGGTCGGTCGCCCCCATCGATTCGAGCATGCCGAGGGAGCGCATGCGGCGCTGTGCGAGGACGGTGAAGCCGCCGATCGATACCAGCGCGACAAGGAGCATGCCCACGGTCGCCAGCGCCAAGATGATCGTCGACGGGTTGACGAGGTTGGTGTTCGTGCCGCCCGGCGTGGTGATGTACGAGGAGAGGGAGCCGAGCGATTTCATGGCGTTGGGCGATGCGTCGAAGAGGACGCTCACCGACGCTGGGTGCGACACCTGGCCCGGCGGGACGAGGGCGAACTCGTCGAGCAGGCTCTGGGGGTTCTGCACGATGCCGACGACCGTCTTGCCGCCCTGGGACCACGTGTCGCCCACGTGCAGGTTGAGCTCGGAAGCCAGGCCCGGGGTGAGGGCGATCTCGTTCGGCCCGTTCGGGTAGTGCCCCGAGAGCAGTTGCAGCATCGGCCCGCCGTAAGGGCCGTGCGGGTTCTGGGACCGAAGCTGATAGGTCTGCGTCGAGCCGGGCACGGTGAAGTTTTGGTTGGCGATCACCTGCACCGTGCCGACGGCGCGCTCGATCTGGGCGATCTGCGCCGCCACGTGCGCCTGGCTGTTCGCCGACGACTTGACCGTGGCGGTCACGTTGAAGGTCGCCAGCTCGTGCGCCGTGCCGAACCCCGCGTTGGGCGCCGACGGCGTGTTGACCGCGACAGCCGAGCCGACGACGACGGCCGCCACCGCGACGATGATCAAAAGCAGGATCAGGAGTTGCTGGCGCCATTCGCGCTTGAAGAGGCGCCAGGACCAGCGCAGCATCGCCCGGCGGGCGGCGACACCGCCGCTGGTCGGCTCGATGCCCGACTGCGTGACCGGACGCTCGAGGACGTCGACGCTCACCGGTTCGGCACTTCTGCGAGGAACGCCTCGGGGCTCTCGAGCGGCATCGTCTGGTCAACGATGCGGCCGTCGCGCAGGAAGATGACGCGGTCGGCCCACGAGGCGAGCTGCGCGTCGTGGGTCACGACGACGGCGGCCAACCCGCGGTGGCACGCCGCGAGGATCAGGCGCATGACCGACTCGGCGTTGGTGGAGTCGAGCGCGCCCGACGGCTCGTCGGCCAGGAGCAGCTTGCGCCCCCCGACGACGGCCCGGGCGATGGCGACCCGCTGGCGCTCGCCCCCTGACATCTGGTCGGGGTAGTGCGACGCCCGGTCCGAGAGGCCGAAGTCGTCGAGCGACTCGAGCGCCCTCGCCTGGGCCTTGCGCGCCGAGACGCCGTCGAGCTCGAGCGGCAGCGACACGTTCTCCACCGCGCTGAGACCCGCCAGCAGGTTGTAGTCCTGAAAGACGTAGCCGATGGATTGTCGGCGCAACCGCGCCTTGCCGTTGCGCGACAGCGTGGAGAGCGATTGGCCGCCGACGTAGACCTCACCGCTGGTGGGGTCCTCGAGGCTGCCCGCGATGGTCAACAGCGTGCTCTTGCCCGAGCCGCTGGCGCCCATGACGGCGACCAGGGACCCCGCCTCGACCGAGAGATCGACGCGCTGGAGGGCGCGCACCTCGGCGGCACCTTCGCCATAGACCTTGGAGACGTCACGGAGTTCGAGATAGCTCATTTCGGGGTTCCCACCTTGCGCCGGGCCTTGGGGAGGGGGAACGACTGCGGGGCCGGCGCATCCACGCCCGCAGCTGCTCGCTTCAGACGGCCATCGGCCGTGTCCAACCACCTGATCAGCGAGTCGAGCCGGAAGAGCTCGGCGTCGACGACCAGGGCGAAATTGAGATCGAGGCGGGACTCGTCCTCCTTCAGACGGGTCCACTGCTGCATCAGCTCGACCAGGTAGCGGCGGTGCACCTGCACCACCTCGTGCACGTCCACGCCGGGGAGCCCGAGGGCGACGAGCACCTTGATGACGAGCTCGTCCCGGGGCGGCGAGGAAAAGTCGGGGGGCGTGTGCAGCCACTGGGTCAGCTCGGCGGCGCCGTCCTCGGTGATGTGGAAGCCCTTCTGGGGGCCCTCGTCGGCGGCGTCGTCGGACTCGACCAGACCGTCACGCTCGAGACGCTGCAGCGTCGTGTACACCTGCCCGACGTTGAGCGGCCACACCTCGCCCGTCCGCGCCTCGAACTCCTGGCGCAGCTGGAGCCCGTACTTGGGACCCTCGCTGAGGAGGGCCAACAGGGCGTGCCGAACGCTCATACCTCAACCTTTCGAAGTAGCATACTGAGTATCCTAGGACGAAGGCGAAGCACAAAGCAAGGGGGGACAGCCCCATTTTCGATTTGGGGTCAGCCGCAGCGGGTCCGCCGGACCGGTGCGGCCGGATGGTCCGCCAGGTCGGGTCAGCTGGCGGGCGTCCAGGCCCGGACCCAGTCGACCTGGGTCGTGGCCGGCAGCGGGGTGTTCGCCGTCGGGGCGTTGGTCCCGAGGCCGAGCGCCTGGGTGAGAGCGATGAAGAACGCCTCGTTGAACGGCGCCGGTCCCCCGATCGGGTGGTCGACCAGGCAGGTCTGGCCGTTGTAGAGGATGGTGATGGCCGAAGAGGTCCAGTCCACCTCGTAGGTATTGAACTGCGTCGGGTCGATGGTGCAGGTGTAGGCCGTGACGTTCGGGTCCGCCGCCGACAGGGCGTAGTGGATGTAGGGCACGTCGAGGGTCGAGTACTGGCTGTAGAACTCGGCGAAGTCGATCTCGCCCGACGCGGGCCAAGGCCCGTAGGTGAGGTTCTGCGGGTAGAGCCACAGGGTCTCCTGCAGCCCGGGGACGTTGGAAGCCGGGATCTTGGCCCGCACCTCGAACGCGCCGTACGTCTGGTCGAACAGTTTGCTGGTCGTCACCATGCCGGCCTGGTATTGCGAGACGTAGCCGGGCACGCAGGTGAAGGGCGCCACCTTGAGCACCGACAGATTGAGCGAGCCGCCCGAGACCCTGATCGTGTTCGGGTTGTTGACGTAGCAGTCGGGCCCGCCGGTGATGTAGCCGCTCGTCGCGGTCAGCGTGGGGGACCAGTTGGCAGCGTTCAGCGAGTTGCCGTTGAACTCGTCGTCGAACGTACAGATCCATTGGCCCCCCAGCCCGTCGGGGTTCCCGTTACACGAGGGCCCCTGCGCCGAGGCGACCGGCGCGCCGACCGTCTGGCTCAACGGCACCAGCACCATCGTGCTGACCGCGGCGGCGGCAGCGAGTGCCGAGAGTGGCCGCCTGGTGCGCACGCGAAGTAATCGTGGTGCGGCGTGCGCCGCCCTGGTGCGAAGCGACATTCGGTTCTCCCTCCTTTGCCCCGCTCCAGCTGGAGCCCGCCACTGGTCCGCCCATCACGGCTGCACCACCCAACTCACCATCCGCCGCGGCCCGACATGCCCACTGCGGCGACGGGCGATGCACCCTCATCGTAAACGTTGTTGGTTCGTTGTGGGGGAGAAAAATTTCAGGGGGACTGCAAGTATCGCCGTGGGGCCCGGGCGGGAGGCAGTTGACCCCGCGGGCTACGACGCCGGCAAGGCCGACCCGGTCTCCAACAAGGACTTCAAGCTGGCGATGACGGCCGGCCATCCCTGCGTGATGCCCTCGAGCACGCTGCTGCCCGGCTCGAAGCCGTCGTGGACGACGGTGAGCTTCACGACGCCACTGCCGGCGTCCTCGATGTCGAACGCAACCTTGGAGCGTGGCTCGGCCGCCCACACGGCGCGCTGGGCTTCGTCGAAGCCGTGGTGCGCCGCCCATTCGGGCGAGAAGGTGTGCCACGTGTAGGCGAGGCGGCGGAAGGGGTCGGACTCGAGGATCATCTGCTCGGCGTCGCGGATGACGAGACCGGCGTCCTCGTAGGCGGCGTCGTAGGCCGAGCCCTTCTCCCAGTCGGAGCGCATCGAAAAGCCACCCCAGTACTGCTTGGTGAACGCAGGGGCGGTCAGTCCCTGCCACACCTTCTCGGGCGTCGCCTGGATGTAGGTCGTGTAGACGAACGTCGTCGCGTCCTTGGTCGCTTCCTTGGTCGTGTTCATGCCGGTGGCCTCCAATGCCGTCTTGAGATCGGACAGGGCCTCGGCCCGCGTCCGGTCGTAGTGGTGCATCCAGCGGTCGGCGATGTCGTTGATGGGTGCAGCGTTCAGGTAGTGCAGCTTCTCCCTGCCCCGCCGGAGCGTGGTGACGAGGCCAGCCGTCTCGAGCACATCGAGGTGCTTGGAGACCGACTGCCTCGTCACACCCATGTCGGCGTAGAGCTCGGTCAGGGTGAGCCCGTTGCGCTCGTTGAGCCTGTCGAGGAGCCGGCGCCGGCCGGGATCGCTGAGGGCCCGGAAGACCGCATCCATATCTCGCATCGAATCGCCCGCTGGTGCTCTCGCTTCGTTTATGCAGCCGCTTGGTTGCGTAATTACCTTAAGCAGCCATCTGATTGCATGTCAAGGGGCCCGAAGCGGGCGGAAGCGGGCCGAAGCGGGCGGACCATCAGGCCGCTGGCGCAGACTTCGGGGGCCGCCGACGTGACAGCGGCCCACGCCCGCACCCCCGGTCCGGGGGCGGGGCGGGGCCGTCTCTCCGTTTCTCCCAGAGAAAGAAGCAAAAGCAGAAGGGGAAGCTTTACGAGCCCTGCGTCCAGGCCCGGACCCAGTCGACCTTTGTCGTCGCCGGGAACTGCGTGTTGGTGTTGGGGGCACTGAGCGCCTGGGTCAGCGCGATGAAGAACGGCTCGTTGAACGGCGCCGGACCGTTGATCGGGTGGTCGACCAGACAAACGTTGCCGTTGTAGAGGATCGTGATCGACGTCGGTGTCCAGTCCACTCCGTACGTGTTGAACTGCGTCGGATCGATGGTGCAGTTGTACGCCGTGACGTTCGGGTCACTGCTCGACAACGAGTAGTGGATGTAGGGGATGTCCAAGTTGAGGTACTGGCTGTAGAACTCGGCGAAGTCGATCTCGCCCGAGGCCGGCCAGTTCCCGTAGGTGAGCGTCTGCGGATAGAGCCAGAACGTCTCCTGCAGGCCCGGCGTCGTCCCCGCCGGGAGCTTCGCGTTGACCTCGAACGCGCCGTAGGTCTGCTTGAAGCGCCCGTTCGTGGTCACCATCCCCGTCTCGTATTGGGACGTGTAGTAGCCGATGCAGTCGAACGTCGGCACCTTGACGGCGGACAGGTTCAGGTACCCGCCCGATTCCGAAATGGTGCTCGGGTTGTTCACGTAGCAGTCGGGTCCGGCGGTGTAGAGGCTGTTGGCGGTCAGCATGGGTTGCCAGAGGCTCGTGTTGAGCGACGTCCCGTTGAACTCGTCGTCGAACGAGCAGTTCCAGGTTCCGCTGAGCCCGAGCGGGGTGGTGCCCGAGCAGCCCGAGGGTGCCGGCGGGGTGGTCGTGGTGGTCGTGCTCGTGGTCGTCGTGGTGGTGGTGCTCGTGGTTGTGGTCGTCGTCGGCGGCGTGTATCTGAACCGGGCCATCGAGGCCGCGGCCAGGCTGGTGGACGTGCCCAATGGCGCGAGCACCAGCACCGTCGTCACCACTGCCGCCGCTGTTCCCGCAAAAAGCGCGGCCACTCTTTTGGCGCGCCATGTCTCGAACGACATCGTCCGTTCCCCCTCGATTCGCAGCATCGCCACCGGATCGGGCGGCGTGCGGGGTCACGGTACGGGAGGACATGCAACGTATCTAGGTCCTTTTGGACTACTCCGCCCCAAATTGGGCCTAAAGGACTACGCAGTTGTGTGAACGTTGTGCGAGTCGGTGCGCCGCTGGGGCGCGTCTGGGGGCGCCTGGGAGCGCCTTTGGAGCGCTCGGAGTGCTTCGGAGTGCTTCGGAGCGCTTCGGAGCGCTCGGAGGCACTTCGCTCAGAGTGCGGCGAGCACCTCTTCGGCCGAACTGACCTTGAGGCCGGGTCCCGGCTCGACGGCAATCCATGACACGACGCCGTCGTCGAGGATCGCCGCAAAGCGCTGCGTCCGCTTGCCGAGGCCAAACCCGGTCCCGTCCATGGTGAGGCCCATCGCCTCGGTCAACTCGCCGTTGCCGTCGGCCAGCATCTCGACGGTCTGGCCGACATTCTGGTCCTGGCCCCAGGCGCCCATGACGAAGGGGTCGTTCACCGACAGGCAGACGACCTTCTCTGCGCCCCTGGCGCGCAACTCGTCTGCCCGCAGGACGAAGCCGGGGAGGTGGTGGTCCGAGCACGTGGGCGTGAAGGCGCCGGGTACGCCGAAGAGCACGACCTTGCCGTGGCCGAGTTCCTCCGCCGAGGTGGTCGCCTCGGGGCCTTTGTCACCGGACGTGAACACCTTCACGTCGGGGATGCGGTCGCCGACTGCGATCGTCATTCAGTGTCTCCTCAGGTCTTGGGGGGTCCTCAGGTTGCCATAGGCCGGCTGCCACCCTCAATCGGTCACAGAGTTGTAACGTGCCGAAGCACGGCGCCCCAGGAGGCGTCGGACGTGAGACCGAGACCTTTGGGGGGTTGCGATGTCGCAGTCGTTTAATCGGCGGTCGTTCCTGGCGGGCGGCGTGGCGCTGGGCGCCGGCGCCGCCTTGCTCGGCAGCGAGGGCATGGCGGGTGCCGCCCAGACCAACGGGCCGGGTAAGAACGGGATCTCGACGGCGAAGCCCAAGTCGGGTGGCTCGGTGACCTTCGGCATCGACACTGAGGAGAGCGGCTTCGACCCGTCCAGCGCCCGCTGGGACGAGGGAGGCTTCCTCTATGGCCGCACCGTGTTCGACCCCATCGCGATCGTGAACGCGCAGGGCCAGGTCGAGCCGTATCTGGCGGAGTCGATCACGTCGAACGCCGACTTCACCTCCTTCACCATCACCATGCGCTCGGGCATCGTCTTCCACGACGGTACCCCGCTCGACGGAAAGGCGCTGTACACGAACATCGAGAAGCAGGCGACCTCCATCCTCACCGGCCCTGCCTTCGCCACCAACATCAGCGGCGCCTCGGTCACCGGCCCGATGGCGGTGACCATCACCATGAAGTCGTCGTGGGCTCCGTTCCCCTACTACCTGGCCCAGGCCCAAACGGGGTACGTCGCCGCACCGTCGATGCTCAACAACCCCACCGGGACCTCGCACCCCATCGGCACCGGGCCGTTCGTCTTCTCGGATTGGGTCCCGAACAGCCACATGACGGCGAACAGGAACCCGCACTACTGGCGCAAGGGCTACCCCTATCTCGACTCGATCACGTACAAGCCGATCATCGACCCCAACGCCCGGACCGACGCCCTCGAGACCGGCGAGATCGACATCATGCACACCAACTCGCCCACCAGCCTCCAGCAGTTCCGGGGCGACAAGAAGTGGGCGTACTACGACAACAGCGGCCAGGTGCTGGGCCAGCCCACGGTCCAGTGCATCATGCTCAACACGTCGGCGGAGCCGTTCAACAACCACACCCTCCGCCAGGCCTTGGCCAAGTGCATCAACCAGGCGCAGTTCGCCAAAGTCATCAACAAGAACATCGATGCCCCGATGCACGGCCTGTTCATACAGGGCAGCCCGTACTACGCCAAGACGTCGTACCCGACGTACGACCCCGCTGGTGCGGCAAGGTTGGTCCAGCAGGTCAAGCAGCAGACGGGCAAGCAGCCCACCTTCAACCTCAACTCGACGAGCAACGCCGACGTGTTGCGAGCGGCCCAGTTCCTCCAGCAGGCGTTCCAAACTGCCGGGATGAAGGTCAACATCAACATCGTCGCCCAGGCGGCGATCATCAACGACGCCCTGGCCGGGACCTACCAGGCCACCCTGTGGCGCCAGTTCGGTGCGGTGGACCCCGACCTCAACTACGTGTGGTGGACCACCCAGCTGGCGTCGGGCCCGCTGGCGCTGAACATGGCCCGCAACGTCGACCCCCGGATTCAGACCGCGCTGGTGGCGGGCCGCACGACGAACAACAAGGCGGACCGCACCAAGAACTACCAGCAGATCAACAGCTACCTGGCCCAGGACATCCCGTACCTGTGGCTGGCCCGCGACACCTGGGCCATCGTGGCCAATTCGAAGGTGCAGAACTTCGCCAATCCGAAGACGTTGACGGGCTCCAAGGCCGTGGCGTTCGACGAGGGCGTGCTCTGGCCCACGCAGATCTGGGTCAACAAGTAGGGGCTGGCGGCGCGTTAGCGCATCTCGACGTCGTCGAGATACTCCTCGCGCCAGTGGGTGTAGCGCTCATCGGGTAGACGCAGGCAATACGCCGGACGCAGCGCCTCGACGAAGCTGCGCTCGTGGCTCACGGCGATGATCGTGCCGGGCCAGTGGCCCAGCATGGTGCCCACCGCGGTGATCGACGACGGGTCGAGGTTGTTGGTCGGCTCGTCGAGGAGCAACACGTTGGCCTCCCCCGCCGACAGCATGGCCAGTCCGAGCTTCGCCCGCTCGCCACCTGACAGCGTGCCCGGCCTCTGATCCGCGGCATTGGACGGCAGGCCGAACGAACCGAGCAGGGCGCGACGTTCCTTCTCCTGCTTGAGGACGGCGTCGCTCACGTTGGCCAACGCGGTGAGGTCCGGGTCGATCTGCTCGTGCTCCTGGGCAAAGTAGCCGAGCACGACGTTGGTCCCGAGCTCGACGACGCCATTGGAGAGGTCCTGCACCCCGGCCAGGCACCGCAACAGGGAGGACTTGCCCGCGCCGTTGCGCCCGATGATCACGATGTGGTCGCCCCGGCCGGCGTGGAAGCTGACGTTCGCCAGCACCTCATTACTGCCGTAGCGCACGCCCAGCTTCGACACCTCGAGCGGGATGGCTCCCGAGCGCGGTGGCACGGGCAACCTGAACTTGCTGGCGCGCTCTCGCTTGTCGACCTGTGTGCGCGACCCCTCTATCCGCTCCACCCGCTTGTCCAGCGCCTTGGCCTTGCGCGCTCGCGTCTCCGTGCTGGCGCGCATGGAGTCGGCGAGGGTGCTGAGCCGCTTGATCTCGCGTTGCTCGAGCTCGGAGGCGCGCTCGCGTTGGGACTGATCCGCCTCGTGCTGCGCCTGGAACTTCGAATAGTTGCCCTTCCACTCCGTGAGGCGCTGGTTCGAGATGTGCAGCACCTTGGTGATGGAGTGGTCCAGCAGCTTGAGGTCGTGGCTGACGACGAGGAGGGCGCCGGAGAAGCGAGCGAGCTCGTCGAGCAGCCAGCGCTTGGCCGAGCGGTCCAGGTGGTTGGTCGGCTCATCGAGGATCATGAGCTCGGGCTCCTGGAACAGGACACGCACCAGGTCGGCTCGGCGGCGCTGGCCGCCGGAAAGCGTGTCGATGTCCTCGAAGAGCAGCTCCTGGCGGAGACCCAGCCCATCGGCCAGCCGCGCCATCACGGCCTCGGCCTCGTAGCCGCCGCTGGACTGGAACTTGTCCTGCAGATCGGTGAACAGCTCGATGGTGGCGTCCGTCGCCTCGTCGGCCATCGCCTTGCGCGCCGCACCCAGCGCATCGTCCAGCACGTCCAGCCCGCGGGCCGAGAGGATGTGGGAGAACCCGGTGCGCTCGAGGCCCAGCCCGCCCGGCACCGGCGCCTGGGGCAGGTAGCCGTAGGAGCCGAGCAGACGCACGTTGCCGTGATGGCGCAGCTGGGGACTCGGTTCGCCCACCAGCACCGAGATGAAGGAGGACTTGCCCGTCCCATTGCGGCCCACGAGACCGACCTTCTCGCCCTCCCCCACGACGAAGGATGCGTCGGCGAGCAGGGTGCGGTCGCCGATCTCAACGGTGAGGTTCGATCCGACGATCACGCCACATTGTACGAGCAGGAACAATGCCTCGATACACTCCGCCAATGGCCGCTCTCGACCGAAAATGGTGGACGCTCATCGCCGTCTGTACGGGGGTGTTCATGCTGCTGCTGGACATCACCGTCGTGAACGTCGCGCTGCCTGACATCCAGCGCTCGCTCAACTCGAGCTTCTCGGACCTGCAGTGGGTCGTGGATGCCTACTCGCTGACGCTGGCCGCGTTCTTGTTGACCGCCGGCGTCGTCGGTGACATCTATGGACGGCGCAAGGTCTTCGCGGCCGGCCTGGCCATTTTCTCGCTGGCGTCGTTGCTGTGCGGACTGTCGACGACGCCGCTGATGCTCAATCTCTGCCGGGCCGTCCAGGGTGTCGGCGGCGCCATCATGTTCGCCACTTCGCTGGCGCTGATCGCCGGCGCGTTCGTCGGTCGTGACCGCGGCACGGCCTTCGGCATCTACGGCGCGGTCATCGGCGGCGCCGTTGCCATCGGCCCGCTGCTCGGCGGAGCGATCACGAGCGGCTGGGGCTGGCGCTGGATCTTCTTCGTCAATGTCCCGATCGGCGTCGTCGCCATCTTCATCACATTCACCCAGATCGCCCCCTTCAAGGACGTCCTGGCGCACCGGGTCGACTGGGTCGGGTTCGTGACCTTCTCGGGCAGCTTGTTCGCCCTGGTCTTCGCGCTGGTGCGAGGGAACGACCTCGGCTGGAGCAGCACGACCACCGTGACGCTCCTGGTCGCCTCGGGCGTGCTCATGGTCGCCTTCTTCTTGAACGAGACCCGCACCAAGGAGCCGATGCTCGACCTCAGCCTGTTCAAGATCCCCTCCTTCGTGGGGGTGTCCATCGTCGCCTTCACGATCGCTGCCTCGATCTTCGCGATGTTCTTGTACTTGACGCTGTACATCCAGGACGACCTCGGCTACGGCCCGCTGCCGGCGGGCATCAAGTTCCTCCCGCTAACGCTGCTGGCCTTCCTGGTCGCGCCGTTCGCCGGCCGCCTGACCGTGCGGGTGCAGTCGCGCTACCTCTTCGCGGTCGGCATGCTGCTCATTGCGGGCGGGCTTCTGTGGATGTCCGACACCAATCCGACGTCGGCCTGGACGGTGCTGCTCCCCGGGTTCATCCTGTGCGGGATCGGCATCGGCACGGTCAACCCGGTGCTCGCAAGCGGCTCGATCTCTGTGGTGCAGCCCCAGCGCAGTGGCATGGCCTCGGGCGCCAACAACACCTTCCGCCAGGTCGGCATCGCCACCGGGATCGCCGTCCTGGGCGCCGTATTCCAGACGCAGATCATCGCCCACACCACCGCCGCGCTGAACAAGACGGCCGACGGCGTCGCGGTGCTGCACCGCGGCGGTGCGCAGCTGCGCGGGGCCCTGTCAGGCGGCGGCGTGCGTGAGGCGGCCCAACAGCTCCCCGTCGGGGGGCGTCGCGCACTCTTGACCGCCTACCACGAGGGCTTCTCGACGACGTTCAACCACCTCATGGTCATCGCCGCCATCGTGGCGTTCTTGGGTGCGGTCGCCGGGCTGGTGCTGGTGCGCCAGCGCGACTTCGTCATTCCGGGCAGCCCGGGTGCCGCCGCAGGCCAGGCGTCCGGGCAGCCGTCGGGCGAGGACGTGCCGCTGCCGGCCGTCCATGCTTGAACCTTTCACGCTCGAGGGCACCTACGTTCGGCTCGAACCGCTGGCGGAATCGCACGTCCCCGGCCTCGTCGAGGCCGCGTCGGAGGACCGAGCCAACTACCAGTGGACCTACGTGCCCGACGGTCCCGCGGACATGGCCGCGCACGTGCGCGACGCGCTGGCCCGGGTGGCCGCGGGCGCGCACGTCCCCTTCGCCACGCTGCGGCGGGGCCAGGCGGCGGGTGAGGCGGACCGGGTCGTCGGGTCGACGCGGTTTTGCGAGGTCGCCTTCTGGCAGTGGCCGCCCGGCGCGGCCCACCAGCGCGCCGGCGTGCCCGACGTCGTCGACATCGGCTTCACCTTCCTGGCCGGCTCGGCGCAGCGCACCCCGGTGAACACCGAGGCCAAGCTGCTGATGATGACGCACGCCTTCGAGGCGTGGGGCGTGCACCGGGTGGCCCTGCAGACCGATGTGCGCAACGCGCGCTCGCGCGCTGCCATCGAGCGCATCGGCGGGAAACTCGACGGGATCATGCGGGCGGACCGGCCCGGAGCCGACGACACGGTGCGCACGTCGGCACGCTTCTCCATCGTGGCCGACGAGTGGCCCGAGGTGAAGGCGCGCCTCACGGCAAGGCTGGCTACGCGATAGGCGGAGCGGCTCGGTCGGTTCGGGCTAGGGCTCTATGGGTCGGTCAGCTCGAGGAGCGCCTCGAACAGTCCCTTGGAGTTGGCCAGACCGAGAAGGTGACCGCCCGGAACGACGGTCGCGTCCACGCCCACCCGCTCGCGCACTAACTGCCGCTGAAACTCAACGGGAAAGAACCGGTCGTCTCGCCCTATGACCGCCGCCGTGGCGACATCGGGCCACGTCGAGATCTCGCAGCGTTGGCCGAACGCAATGTCTGCCTCTTCGAGGGGATTCGCGAGGATGGCGGCGGCGTCCGCCGCGTCCAGATCATGGAGGAAGTACGTCGCCAGGTCGAACTCGGTGTCGTAACCACCCGCCTTGGCGGCGGCGATCCGAGCATCGATCGCCCCCGTGGCCGTCCACCACTCCCCTGGGGTCTCTCCGGGCGCCGGCACCATTGCGTTGACCAGGACGAGCTCGCGGACGGGAACCCGATCGCAGGCCATCACCGCGCTGAAGCCGCCCATCGATTGGGCCACGACAACGGGTGCGGCGCAGCCCCGAATGGCATCAGTCACCATGGCCGCATACTCGGGAAGACCCGCGTCCGGGGCGTCACCGGGCAGGTCGACGGGAACCGCGCCATGACCGGCCGCCTCGAGGAAGGCGCTCACATGGCGCCAATAGAGGGTGGCCACGCCACCCGCTCCGGGTACCAGCACGAAGTCGGTCGTGATCGCTCCTCTCCTCATCTTCCCGGGAGGCGTCGAGTCAAGCCCCGGGGGTCAGGCCCGGGCCATGGTGGCCTGGATCTTGCGCAGGTGCAGGGCGTGGACGGCGGCCTCGGCCTCGTCCTTGGGCCGGACGGCCGCGACAGCTTTGCCGGTGCGGTGGATCTTCCACGCCAGTTGGTCGGCCCGCTCGACGGTGTGCCCGAAGATCTCGACGAACGCCTGGATCACGGTCTGAAACGTCGTCACATCGTCGTTCCAGACGATGACCGCCCACAGGTCCTCGTACGCGAAGAAGGCGTCGACGTCCGCGTCCGCCAGCTCGGGCAGATCGATGGTGGAGGGGTGGGAGTGGGTGGACATGTTCGCTTGGGGCAGCGAGTCGGAACCGCGATTTTTGGCCCGCAACATTCTACGCGTGCGGGATAGCGTGCCGGCATGCGAGCCACCGTCCTCAACGGACCACGCGACGTGTCCCTCGAGACGGTGCCCGACCCGGTGTTGCCGGGGCCCGAGGGCATCGTCGTGACCGTGGAGCGCACGGCCATCTGCGGTTCCGACCTCCACCTGTTCCACGACGCGCCCACCGGTAGCGGCATCCGTCTCGGCCACGAGGTGATCGGCACGGTGGCCGAGGCGGGGCCGCACGTGCGCAGCCTGGCGCGCGGCGACCGCGTCCTCGTCTCAGGGGTGATCGGGTGCGGCGTGTGTAGCCCGTGCCTGGCCGGGCAGCCCAACGTGTGCCTGGCCGACAAGGCCGCCGCGTTCGGCACCATGCCGGACCTGCCCGGTGGGCAGGCCGAGGCGATGGCGGTTCCCTTCGCCGACGTCTTCGCGCTGCGCATGCCCGACGGTGTCGCCGACGAAGAGGCGGTGCTGCTCACCGACATCCTGCCGACGGGTTACGTCGGCGCGTTGCGCGCGTCCATCAGCCCGGGCGCGACGGTCGCCGTGATCGGCCTCGGGCCCGTCGGCATCATGGCGTTGCAGTGCGCCGCCCTGTTCGGGCCCGCGCGCATCCTGGCCGTCGACCAGGTGCCCGAGCGCCTCGCCCGCGCCGAACGGCTCGGGGCGGAGCCGATCGACGCCCGGATCGCACCGGGCGCGGTGCAGGTCATGGAGGCCACCGGTGGCCGCGGGGCCGACTCGGTGATCGAAGCCGTCGGTGCCGACGCCACCGTGCTCGATGCGGTCTCGTGCGCGAGGAGCGGAGGCACCGTGTCGATCGTCGGGGTCAACCTGTCGCTGGCGCTGCCCTTCCCCATGGGCCTCGTCTTCCTCAAGAGCCTGACCGTGCGGGCGGTCTTCGCCCCGGTGCCGGGCACCTGGCCCTCGCTCGTCCCGCTCGTCCAAACGGGGAGGCTCCGGCTGGCCGACACCTTCACCCACCACATGGAGCTGAGCCAGGTGGCCGAGGCCTACAAGCTGTTCGACTCGCGGCTCGACGGCGTCTTGAAGGTCTTGTTGCGGCCGAACTGAAGCGTCCCCTCCGGGTGCTCGGGTGTGCGGTTGCGCACGAGCGGCCAGGTGGCCTCGCCGAGCTCGGGTCGAGCGACGAACCAGGGCGCGGGCGGCGGGAGGACCAGCAGTGTGAGTGCGTCGACGATCTGCTCGTAGTTGACCCGCCAGCCCTGGAAATTGCGCCAGGTCTCGTCCGCGTCCCGCTCGATCGGGAACTGCACCTCTTGAAGTCGGCGGTAGCCCTCGTCGAACTCCTCCCGGGTCAGGCGCGTGCCCATGGTCGGCAACGGGTCGGCGTCGTGCTCGATCTTCAGCGCCCGCGCGATCGAGCGCAGGCACCGGACGCCCATCGACAGGCAAAGGCGCGCCTGGCGCGGCGCCTGGTCCGGACTCGCTGCGTGGTAGAGCGCGGCCGAGTCCATCATGGCGACGAGGGCGATCAGCCAACTCCGCCGCGACACGGGTGAGCGGAACCAGATGAGGCTCGGGTAGTTCGCATGACTCTCCGAGACGGCGGCGGCCCAACGCTCCCATTCGGCGTACAGCGGCGGGAGTTCGCCCAGGGTCTCGAGCCAGTAGCTCCGGGCCAGGATCTCGGGCCCCCACGCCGGCGCGCCACCGCGCGCTTCGAGCAGGGTCACCTCCGTCTCACGGACGGCGAACGCGTTGTACAACGCCGGCAGGTAGGCGATCTCGAGCGCGATGACCAGGAGCCCGACGCCGGCGGCGAGGATCTCGAGCGTGTGCGGCCCGGCCCCGGGTGCCGAGGCGATGCCCAAGGTGAAGACCGACGAGCCGGCGATCCCGAGGGCCGACCCGAAGTCGATCCCGGCGTTCCACCAGATGATCAGCCCGAACCCGAGCACGAGAAGGAGCAGCCAGAGGCCGAACAGGGCCACCATTGAGGCCGGCCCCACGAAGGACAGCATGCGGTCGCGCAACTCGTAGGTCGGCAGACGGGGCGAGATACGGCGCGCCGCGCCGCCGAGCACCCGGGTGATGGCGCGCGTGGTGCGCGACGAGGTGACGCGCGGCAACACGAGGGCCGTGAAGACGTTCCACGCCGTCGCGAGCACGATGACGATGCCCGCGATCAGTCCGACCAGGCGGGCCACCTCCATGCCGGTCATCCTGTCAGATCGGCCCTGGCCGGCCTGGAGCGTTGGGTCAAGCGCGGCTCGTCGTTCCCGCCGCGCCGGCGCCGCGGGCGGCCAGGCGCTGCGCCGGCTTGCCCGAGGCGACGAGCGCGGCCGGCACCTCGACGGGGCGGGACCGCAAGAGCTCGCCGAGACCCTTGGCCTGCGTGTCGAGGCGCAGGTTCGAGGCCACGCCCCAGCCGAGGATCCCGTGCACGACGAAGTTGACGGCCCGCAGGTTGGGCAGGAGAAAGCGGTCCACCTCGAACTCGGCCAGCTCGGGCATGAGCGCCCGCAAGGCCGCGGTCGTGAAGTCGCCCAGCAGCCACTGGGCCACGTGGTCCTCGTCGGCCCAGACGCCGACGTTGGCGTCGCCGCCCTTGTCACCCGAGCGGGCCCCGACGAGGATTCCCAGCGGCACCCGGACCAGCTCGGCCGGCGGCGCGGCACCGCCCGCACCCGACCCGGCGTCGGTGCCGGGCTCGGACTCGGACCCGGACTCGGATTCGGACTCGGGCGCTGATACGTGGGGGAGGTCGGACGCCCGCGTCGGCGCCGGCGTCGGCGTCGGCGTCGGCGGGACGAGTGTCCCCTCGCACTCGATGCGCGGCGTCACGGCCGCCGCCGCGACGGTGGTCGGCCAGTAGCGCGCCACGCCCTGGGCGCCGGAGGGTGCGGACGTGAAGAACGTCCCGGGGTAGCTCGCCAGGCTCGTCTCGACGACGGCGCCCGAGAAGGCGCGCCCGACGGCCTGCTCGTCGTCGCTGCGCACGGCCAGGCGGAGATACGCCATGCCAAGTCCGCTCAGGTCGCCCGACAGGTCTTCGGCCGTCTCGGCGAAGGTGCCGCGCCCGCGTCCGCCCGGGATCGCTGCCCACACCGCGTCGGCGGCGAAGCGCGCCTTCTCGACCGGCTGCGCGCCCGTCAGCGCCAGCGTCATGGAGTTGCGCCAGCCGCCCTCGAGGTTGGCCGTGACCTTGAGCGTCTCGGGCGGCACCTCGCCGCGCACGCCGGCGACGCGCACCCGGTCGATGCCCTCCTGCGTGAGCTCGATCGTGTCGAAGCGCGCCACCGCGTCCGGGCTCAGATAGCGCGGGCTCCCGATTTCGTAGAGCAGTTGCGCGGTCACCGTGCCGACAGTCACCGCGCCGCCGGTGCCGGGGTGCTTGGTGATGACCGACGACCCGTCCGCCGCCACCTCAGCGATCGGGAAGCCGATCCGCTCGCGGCCCGGCACCTCCTCGAAGAACGCGTAGTTGCCGCCGCAGCACTGCGCGCCGCACTCGATCACGTGACCCGCCACCACGGCGCCCGCGATGGCGTCGAGGTCGCCGTCGGACCAGCCGAAGGCGCGGAGCGCCGGCCCGACCACCAAGGCAGCGTCGGTGACCCGCCCGGTCACCACGACCTGAGCCCCGGCGGCCAGCGCGTCGGCGATGGGACGGGCGCGCAGGTACGCGTTCGCCGTGACGACGGGGGCGCCGTTGGGCAGCGGCTCGCCCGTGTCGAGGTTCACGAACCGCTCCCCGCCGGCGCGCAGCTCCTCGAGCCGGGGCGTGATGTCGTCGCCCGATACCGACGCCACCCGCACGTCGACCCCCTGGCGCCGCGCCAGCTCGCGCACCGCCACCGCCAGGCCCTCGGGGTCAAGGCCGCCCGCGTTCGCCACGACCGTGATCCCGCGCTCGATGCACGCCGGGAGCACCTCTTCGAGCTCGCGCAGGAAAGTGCGCGCGTAGCCGCCGCTCCGCTCCCGCGTCTTGTGCAGGATGTACATGGTCAGCTCGGCCAGCCAGTCCCCGGTGAGGACGTCGATCGGGCCGCCCTCGACCATCTCACGGGCGGCGGAGAGGCGATCGCCGAAAAAGCCGCTGCAGTTGGCGATGCGGAGCACGTCGCGCCGTGCGCCCGCGTCACTCACGTCGGCTCCAGCTCCACCAGCAGGTCGCCGACGTCGACCTGCTGCCCCGGCGCGCCGTGGATCGCCCGCACCGTCGCGGCGCCGAGCGCCCGCAGCGTGTGCTCCATCTTCATGGCCTCCAGCACGACGAGGCCGTCGCCCTCGGCCACGACGTCGCCCACGCTCACGAGCACCTTGGTCACGGCACCGGGCAGCGGGGCCCGGCACTCGCCGGCCACGCCGCCGCGCTCGGCCTCGTCGTCCTCGGCGCGCAACGCGAAGGTCGACTGACCCTCGGGCCCGTTCACGAAGGCGCCCTCGGGTGCCAGCCGCACCCGGTA
Organism: Acidimicrobiales bacterium; assembly: GCA_035552395.1. Lineage (GTDB taxonomy): Bacteria > Actinomycetota > Acidimicrobiia > Acidimicrobiales > RAAP-2 > Bog-473. The sequence goes on along the minus strand of DASZLL010000043.1, from coordinate 28,825 downwards.
GCGACGGCGCAACCCGTCGCCGGCGGTGAGGTCGACGACCCCATCGCGCGTCGTGGCCGTGCCGACGGCGCGCCATTCCTCGTCGCCCTCGACCCGCACCTCTGCCGGCGCGTCCGGCGCGGGCGTCCGCACCTCGATCTGCCCCGCCTCGTCCCGTAGCTCGTCCGCGTGCAGCGCGCGACCGACGTTGCGCCAGCCCGCCGCGGGCACCGGCACGAGGCTGCGCGCGGCGCGCTGTTCTTGGAGGGTGAACCCCACCGCGGCGGCATGACGGCGGCGCACGTCATCGGGCAACACGGCGTCGCGCAGGTCGGCCCGCCCCTCGAGATAGTGGATGTCGATCTCCCCGCGCCCGAACGCCCCGTCGGCGAGCACCGCCCCGAGCAACTCGCGGTTTGTCTTCAGCCCGTCGAGCTCGAGCCCGCGCAGCGCCATCGACAGCCGGGCGATCGCACCGGCCCGGTCGTCGCCGTGCGCCATCAGCTTGGCCACGAGCGAGTCGTAGGCGGCGCTGACCACGCTGCCCGACTCGATCGCACGGTCGACGCGCACTCCCGGCCCCTCTGGCCAGCGCACGTGCGCCGCCGTGCCGGGCGTCGGCCGGTACCCCTCACGCGGGCTTTCGGCACACAGCCGGACCTCGACGGCGTGGCCCGTGACGCCGACCGCATCCTGGTCGAACGGCAGCGGACGCCCCGCCGCGACGGCGAGCTGCAGGCCGACCATGTCCAGGCCGGTCACGAGCTCGGTCACGCCGTGCTCGACCTGCAGGCGCGTGTTCATCTCGAGGAAGTAGAACCCGCTCCCGTCGACGAGATACTCCACCGTCCCCACGCCCACGTACCCGACCGCCTGGGCCGCCGCGCGGGCGGCCTCCCACATGGCGTGGCGCGTCGCGTCGGCCACGTTGACCGCCGGCGCCTCCTCGACGACCTTCTGGTGCCGGCGCTGCACCGAGCACTCCCGATCGAAGAGGTGCAGCACGCTGCCCTGGGTGTCCCCGATGATCTGCACCTCGACGTGCCGGGGGTCGGACAGGTACCGCTCCACGAAGACCTCGTCGGAACCGAACGCGGCCGCCGCCTCGCGCTGTGCCGCGGCCACTGCCTCGCTCAGCTCGCCCGGCGCCTCGACCAGGCGCATGCCCCGTCCGCCGCCGCCGGCCGATGCCTTGACGAGCAGCGGGTAGCCCACGCCCGCCGCCAGCTCCGCCAGCGCGGCGCCGGTGGCGCCGGTGGGCACGACCGCGCTCGGGAGCACGGGCACCCCGGCCGCGGCGACGACCTCCTTGGCGCGGCCTTTGTGGCCCATGACGCGCATGGCCTCGGGCGGCGGGCCGATCCACACGAGGCCCGCCCGCGCACAGGCCTCCGGTAGCGCCGGGTTCTCAGAGAGGAACCCGTACCCCGGGTGCAGGGCGTCGGCCCCCGAGGCCCGGGCGGCGCGGACGAGCGCGTCGGGGTCGAGATAAGTCTCGAGCAGCGATGCGCCCACGAGCAGCACGGCCGCGTCGGCCTCGCCCACGTACGGGCTGGCCGCGTCGTCTGCCGCGTACACCGCGACGGCTTCACAGCCCGCGTCGTGCGCGCCGCGAATGACGCGGCGGGCGATTTCGCCCCGATTGGCCACGAGGACCCGGCGCAACGGCTCGGGCGCCATCAGTGCCGCACCACTCCGAAGACGGCCGTCCCCTTGACCGCGGCCGAGTGCACCGCCGCCAGCGCAATGGCCAACACGGTGCGCGTGTCCCGCGGGTCGATGATCCCGTCGTCCCACAGCCGGCCCGTTGCGTATTGCGCGGTCGACTCATCCTCGATCTGGTTCTCCGTCGCCTCGCGCAGCGCCTCGTCGGCCCCCTCGTCGAAGGGCCGGCTGGCCGCCTGGGCGGCGTTGCGCCGCACGATCGAGAGGACGCCGGCCAGCTGCTTGGGACCCATGACCGCGATGCGGTGGTTGGGCCAGGTGAAGACGAAGCGGGGGTCGTAGGCCCGCCCGGCCATCGCATAGTTGCCTGCCCCGTAGCTGGCACCGACCATGAGGGTCAGGTGCGGGACGGTGGAGTTGGACACCGCGTTGATGAGCTTGGCGCCGTCCTTGATGATCCCGCCTTGCTCGTAACGCGTGCCCACCATGAAGCCCGTGATGTTCTGCACGAAGAGAATCGGCGTGTCGGTGCGGTTGCACAGCGCGATGAACTGGGCGCCCTTCTGCGCCTCGGGCGAGAACAGGATGCCGTTGTTGGCCACGACGCCGATCGGGTAGCCGCCGATGGAGGCCCACCCGCACACCAGCTGCGTGCCGTACAGCTCCTTGAACTCCTCGAAACGCGAGCCGTCGACGATGCGGGCGAGAATCTCGCGCGTGTCGAAGGGGACCCGAACGTCCACCGAGGCCGTGCCGAGCAACTCCTCCGCTGGGTAAAGGGGCTCGTCGGCCGGCCCGTCGGGATCCGGGCCGAGGCGCCGCCAGTGCAGGTGGGCGACGATGCCGCGGGCGATACGCAGCGCCTCGTGTTCGTCGCGGGCCAGGTAGTCGCACAGGCCGGAGGTGCGGGCGTGCATCAGGGCGCCGCCCAGCTCCTCCTCGTCGGCCTCCTCACCGATGGCCATCTTCACCAGCGGAGGCCCACCCAGAAAGACGCGAGCGCGGTCCTCGACCATGACGCTGTAATCGCTCATGCCCGGCAGATACGCGCCGCCCGCGGTCGAGGAGCCGAAGACCGCGCAGATGGTCGGGATGCCCTGCGCCGAGAGCTGGGTCAGGCGGCGGAACTGCTCGCCCCCCGGCACGAAGATGTCGGCCTGGCGCGGCAGGTCCGCCCCTCCCGACTCGACGAGGAGCAGAAGCGGGAGGCGGTTCTCCTCGGCCACGTCCATGGCGCGCAGGAGCTTGCGGATCGTGGTCGGACTCGTCGTCCCGCCGCGCACGGTCGGGTCGTTTGCGATCACGAGGCACTGGGTGTGCGCCACCTCGGCCAACGCGATGACGACGCCACCACCGACCGGGTCGCCCGTCTGCAGGCCGGCCAGCGGGCAGAGCTCGAGCACCGGTGTGCCGGGGTCGACGAGGGCCTCGAGTCGCTCACGCGCCATCATCTTGCCGCGGGAGCGATGCCGCTCGACGTACTGCGGTCCGCCGCCGACGAGGACCTCGTCGTGCCGCAGACGCACCTCGTCGACCAGCAGGCGCATCGCGTCTGCGTTGGCGCGGAACTCCGCGCCCGACGTCGCCAGTAACGTCCGCAACGGCGCGCTCATCGAGTGGTGCTCACTCGGTCGTGTCCCACGAGGGCCGCCGCTTCTGCAAGAACGCGTCCATTCCCTCGGCGGCTTCGGCGCCGGCGAACAGGTCGGCCGACAGCGCGGCGGCCGTCGTCAGCCCGTCGTTCCAGTCGAGCGCGGGCAGGTTGCGCAACAAGCCCTTGGTGGCCTTGAGCGCGCCCGGTGCGCCCTGGCGGATGGCGGTCGTCTGTTCGGCCACCCACTCATCGAGCGCGTCGCCATCGGCGGTGACCGCGCTGAGCAGCCCGGCGTCGGCGGCCGCCTGGGCGTTGAAGCGCTCACCCGTCAGCGTCAGGCGGGCGAGAAAGCGGCGGTCCATCACCCGCAACGCCGGCACCATGATCATGGCCGGCGCCACCCCCACCCGGACCTCGGTGAAAGCGAACGTGCTCGATTCGGGTGCGACGGCCAGGTCGGCGGCTGCGATGAGGCCCAGGCCGCCGGCCCGGGCGTGACCGTTCACCCGCGCGATGACCGGCACCGCGCTCTCCACGATCGTCGCGAGGATGTCGGGCATGCGTTTCGGCGCGGCACTCCCCCGCTCGGACAGGTCGGCGCCCGAACAGAACACGGTGCCCGCCCCCGTCAGGACCACGGCGCGTACCTCGGCGTCACGCGTCGCGTCACGCAACGCTTGGTCCAGCTCCTCGAGCAGCCGGGCCGACAGCGCGTTGCGGTTCTCGGGCGAATCGAGCGTCAGGGTGCGCACGCCGCCACCGTGCTGCACACGCACCAACGAATCCGTCACGATTGCGCAGTGTAGGGGGGTGCCCACCGAAGGGCGGAAAAGCGGCGGTGGTATCGTTCGCCGGTGATCGAGTCTGACGAGCACCAGCTGTTTCGCAAGACGCTCCGCGACCTCTTCGAGCGCGAGATCGAGCCGCACGTCGACGAGTGGGAGAAGGCCCGGATGTTCCCGGCCCACGAGCTCTTCCCGAAACTCGGTGCGGTCGGCCTCTTCGGCCTCGAGTACGACGAGGCCTACGGCGGCATGGGCGCCGACCACACCTTCACCCTGATCGCCGCCGAGGAGATGGGCCGGATCAGCTGCGGGGCGATCCCGATGGCCATTGCCGTACAGATGTCGATGTCGACTCCGGCGTTGCACCGCTTCGGCAGCCACGAGCTGAAAGAGAAGTACCTGGCACCGGCGATCCGCGGCGACGTCGTGACGTCGATCGCCGTCACCGAGCCCGACGCCGGCAGCGACGTCGCCGGCATCCGCACCCGCGCCGTGCGCGACGGCGACGAGTGGGTCATCAACGGCTCGAAGATGTTCATCACCAACGGGGCCCAGGCCGATTGGCTCTGCCTCCTGGTCCGCACCTCCGACGAGGCAGATGCTGCACGCGGCATGTCGCTGATCGTGGTGCCCACCGCTGTCCCTGGCGTCGCCGTCTCGCGCAAGCTCGAGAAGCTCGGCATGTGGTCGAGCGACACTGCCGAGCTTGCCTTCACCGACGTCCGGGTCCCCGTGGCCAACACCATCGGGGAGATCGGCCGAGGCTTCCAACAGCAGATGGTGCAATTCCAGGCCGAGCGGCTCACCACCTTCTACAAGGAAGTGGGCTCTATTGAGGTCGCGCTCGAGCGGACCAAGGCCTACGTACGCGAGCGGCACGCCTTCGGTGCGCCGCTGCTGGCCAACCAGTTCCTGCAGTTCACGCTGGCCGAGCTGGCAGCGCGCCACGACGTGCTGAAGCACTACGCCCGCACCACGGCGGACGCTGTGCTGCGCGGTGAGGACGCCACCCGCTACGCCACCATCGGCAAACTGCTTGGCTCGCGCCTCCAACGCGAGGTGGCGGACTGGGCCGTGCAGTTCCACGGCGGCATGGGCTACATGGATGAGAACTGGACGTCGCGCTACTTCCGCGACACTCGCCTCGACTCCATCGGCGCCGGTGCCGACGAGGTGATGCTACGCATCCTGGCCCGCATGGACGGCTACTCGGTCGAGTAGCGGGGCGTTGGGGCTCTGGCTTCGACGATCCCTGTCGAGATCATCGCGACTCAGATCCTTGGAATCTCCGGGCGCTGCGGCCCTGCCTCCCTCCATCCGTTCTCCTTGAGCAGGGTCAGCTCCTCGGCCAATCCCTGGAGAGGCTCGACGGGGATGAACGCGTACCGCAGCCGACAATGCAGTGCGGCGGCGACCCGCTCGAGCGAGCCCAGTTGCAACGTGCCGTCCAATTCCGCCCGCTCGATCTGGCTGATGCGTGGCTGGCTGACGCCAAGGCGAACGCCCAGCTCCGCTCCGCTCAGGCCGAGCCCCTCGCGAATCGTCCGCACCCACCCTCGAAGGGGCGGTTCGGGGAATGTACGACCCAGCTCGGCCAGCCTCTGGTCGAGAAACCACAGATTGCCTGCTCTGCCTCGCATGCGGAGGAACGGTCGCACTTTGACGCCTGTCGTTCGCGAGCCCGTGCGTGCGACCGGAGTCCCGGCTCTGTCGTGACTGCCTACGCCTTCCCCCTTATGAAATTGGACGGTGGCAGGCGTCAGGGACGAATAAAGATAAGGAGCAACGCGTATGCAGTCGCAAGGTGGCCGCGGCGAATGCACGTCAATGAGAAAAGCGGCCCGAATAGAGGCGGGGGCAACGACCTGGCAGGTCGCGTCAGGTGTGGCGGAACACCGCCTGACCTCCTCCGTTGGCGATCAGGTGGCGGTCGTGCGACCAGATTCGGCTGGTCCACGACAGCAGCCCGCCCTGCGCCACCGGTGAGTGGGCGTCGATGAGCACCCACTCCGAAGAGCTGCCCGGGAACTGGAATGCCGCGTAGAGGTCGAGGCTCGGTGCGATGAACGGCGGTTCGAGGTGCATGTGCGGGCGCGCCCCCGCCGGCCAGCTCCCCACATCGAGCACGATCAGCGAACGCGCAGCATCGACCCAGGGATCGTCGAACGTCGGCGTGGAGCGGGGACGGACCCAGCTCTGCCAGGTCGGCGGAAGGGGGCCCGGCGGCGGCCAGGTGTCGGACCACTCGATCATCCGCTGGTCGAAGTTGTTCCAGAACGCAAAGTCGGAGCGCGGCGCGTCGGGCCACAGCTCCTCGCGGCTCGGGAGCTCGTCGGGACCCGGGACGTCGGGCGGAACCGTGTCCTCGTGTTCGAGGCCGGCCACGTCGCCCACCGACCAGACCATGGCGTCGAGCACCGGCCGCCCCTGCTGGGTCATCTCGACGCGTTGCGCGTGCACGGTGCGGCCGGACCGCAACGTCGTCACCGCCAGGTCAACCGGTTCGAACGCGGCGACGGACAAGTAATGACAGAAGAAGCTGGCCGGCCGGACCAGCCCGCTCTCCGCGCCCGCCGCGCGCAACGCGATGGCGGCCACGTAGCCGCCGCACGGGCCCCAGATCTCCCAGTCCTGGTGGACGTCGGCCGTGTAGCGGCCCTCGCCGACCGGTCGGACGGCGGTCTGTTCCTCGATGTCACCCATGCGCGTCGAGCGCCTCCCACTGCTGCCGCGTGAGCTCCATGACGCGGACCGTCTCCCCACGGAGCGTGCCCGACGTCGTCCGCTCGAGCGTGAACCCGAGGCGCTCCATCACCCGGCCCGACGCCGTGTTCTCATGCTCGTAGATGCTCACGATGCGATCCAACCCGCCCTCGGCGAAGCCCCAGCGCACCGCCGCGGCGCCCGCCTCGCTGGCCAGGCCCCGGCCCCGGCAGGGCTCGGCCAGGCGCCACCCGACTTCGACCGCGGGCAGGATCTCGGGCAAGAAGTGCGGCACCGCTAGCCCGGCCCACCCGATCAGCTTGCCGCTGGCTCGGTCCTCGAGGGCTTCGACGCCAAAGCCGTCGGACTCGTAGCGGCCGATGACGCGGACGAGAAACTCCCTCGTCTCTTCCTCGGACATCCCGCCACGCAGCGGGTACCACCAGAACGACGGATCGGTGTGGATCGCCGTGAGCGCGGAGAGGTCGTCGAGCGTGAAGGGGCGGAGGACGAGCCGCTCCGTGGTGAGGACCGGGATCACTCGAGCGGGAGACCCGGGGCATCGGCCAGGGGCAGGTCGTGGCCGGGGTGGGCGGTGGGCGCGTAGAGCTGATCGGGCCGGAACGAGCGCACCGAGCGGTCCCCGGCGCGGCCCCCGACCACCTCGATCCAGGCCTCGCCGGTCTCGCCGTTGGTCACGTGGGCGACGAACGTCCACGACGCGCCGCGCAGCCGCGTGCCGTCGACCTGCACCGGGTCGCCTGGACGCAGCCCGGCCCAGCGGGTGGAGCGGCGGAGGTCAGCCACGGGCGTACGGTGTCATGCGGCCTCTTTCTACCCGGTCCACCCGGTCCGGGGATGAGCAGCGCCGTGGCAGCCCGGTCGTAGTCTGAATCAATGGCGCTCGCTCCCCCGAGGACACTCTCCCCCTCCAAGGTGAGCGCCTTCACGAGTTGCCCCTTGGCCTTCCGCTTCTCCCAGATCGAGCGCCGTCCGGAGCCGCCTTCGGCCCCCGCGGTCAAGGGGACGCTGGTCCACGCCGCCTTGGAGCGCCTGTTCTGGCACCACCCGGCGGGCGAACGGACGCCCGCCGCCGCTGCCCTCGAGCTCGGGCGCGCCTGGGATGCGCTGCAAAGTGACGAGGAGGTCGTCGAACTCGGCTTGGACGAGGACGCCGCAGCGGCGTTTCTCGACGACGCCGGGCACCTCGTCGAGAATTACTTCCTATTAGAGGACCCGAACGAGGCGAGCGCCGTCGGCGTCGAGCTGGGGGTCGAAACCAAGATCGACGGGTTGCGCCTGCGCGGGATCATCGACCGCCTCGACGTCCTGCCCGACGGTCGGCTGATCGTCGTCGACTACAAGACGGGCCGCGCCCCGAGTGAGCGGTTCGAACGCGGCAGCCTCGGTGGAGTCCAGACCTACGCCCTGTTGTGCGAGAGCATGCTGGGCCAGGCGCCCGCCGAGGTCAGGCTGCTCTACCTTCGCCAGCCGCTGGCCATCACGGCGGTGGCGAGCGATCAGACGATCCGCGGACAGCGCAAGCGGGCCGTCGCGGTGTGGTCGGCCATCGAGCGGGCCTGCGACGCCGAGGACTTCCGCCCCAACGTCGGTCCCCTCTGCGACTACTGCAACTTCAAGTCTTCCTGCCCGGCCTTCGCCGCCGCCTGACATGTCCCAGATGACCGCAATCGACGAGGCGGTGAACGCTGCCTTCGAACCGCTCCGCGGGAACCCGCAGGCCGACCGTGCCGCCGCGTTGCTGTCCAACCTGGCGGACTACGGGCTCATCTGGGTCGTGCTCGCCGCGTGGAAGGCCCGCCGCCGCGGACCGAATCGCCGGCGGGCGGTGGTCGCATTGGCCTCGGCCGGCTTTGCCTCGCTCATCGTGAGCCGCGTCGTGAAGGACGCGGTGGAGCGTGAACGGCCCGACGATCATCTCGAGGCGACGGTACGGGCGCCGTCGAGCACCAGCTTCCCGAGTGGCCACACGCTCGCGGCGTTCTGCACAGCGTTCGTCCTGGCCGATACCGATGCGCAGACGGCGGCCAACGTCGGCTTCGCGGCGGCCGTCGCCGCGAGCCGGGTCCACCTGCGGGCGCATCACCCGACCGACGTCATCGGTGGCGCGGCGATCGGTTCGGTCCTGGGGCTGGGCCTGCGTCCGCTGGTCAACTTCATGACGCCGGGGACCCGCGGACGCCGCCTCCCGGCGCGGGCCCGCCGGCGCACCAGGGGAATGGGGACCGCCGAGGTCGTGTTGGAAAGAGCATGACGCCTTTTGCCGTGAACTGGGACTACCGCTGCCCCTTTGCCCGCAACGCCCATGAGCACATCGCCGTCGGCCTGGCCGACGGGGCCGACTGGGAGGTCGAGTTCCTGCCCTTCTCGTTGAGTCAGGTCCACGTCGCCGAGGGTGACCCACCGGTCTGGGACCAGCCGGACAAGGCCAAGGACCTGATGGCGGTGGCTGCGGGCGTGGTGGTGCGGGACCAGTACCCCGACCGCTTTCTTGACGCGCACGTCGCGCTCTTCGCGGCGCGCCACGACGAGGGCCTCGACCTGCGTGTCCCCGAAGTGGTGGCCGGTGTCCTCGATGGCGTCGGCGTCCCGGGCGACAAGGTGCTCGCGGAAGTCGAGTCCGGCGCACCGATCAAGGAGGTCCGCCGGGCCCACGAGGTGGCCGTCAACGAGTGGTCGGCCTTCGGCGTCCCCACCTTCGTGGTCGACGGTCGCGCCGTGTTCGTGCGGATCATGAGCCGGCCGATGGGTGACGCTGGCTTGGCTCGGCGCAACATCGACGGCGTGCTGCAGCTCTTCGACTCGCTGCCCGATCTCAACGAGTTCAAGTACACGACGCTCGATCGCTGAGAAGTTTCAGGCCTCCAACCCCGCGCGACAACCAGTCACCGCAGCCGCCCCCGCGGCGCTCAGGACTTGACGAGCTCGCGAATGAGGGCGAAGCCCCGCTCGCGCTCGGCGGCGTCCCCGATGATCGCAGCGCCGAAGTCGGTCGCTCCCGCGTCCGCCAGCTTGGCGATCGATGCCGCCACCGTCTCTTCGTCCCCGACGAAGCCGACGTCGGCCGGGCTCTCCGCACCTTCCTTGTCGAGCATCGCCTTGTAGGAGGGCAGGGTCGGGTAGATGGCGAGATCCTTGTTGATGCGCGCCTTTGCCCCCTCCACGTCCGACGTCACCGCCACGGGCAACGAGACGAAGACCCGCTGCGCCGGCCGGCCCGCCGCTTCGGCCGCAGCCGCGATCGTGGGCACGATGTGATCCGCGATCGTCGCGGTCCCGGTCATCCAGGTGACGGTCCCATCGGCCACCCGCCCCGCCAGCTTCAGCATTGCGGTGCCCAGCGCCGCCACGAGCACCGGAGGGGCGGCAACCCCGCGCACGCCCACCGGCTGGAATGCGTTCGTCGTCACCCGCTCTCCCGCACTCGACACGGTCTCGCCTCGCAACATCGGCATGAGCGAATCGAGATACTCCCTCATGTAGGCGTACGGCTTGTCGAAGCTCATCCCCCACATGCCCTCGACCACGACCTGGTGCGACAGCCCGATGCCGAGGATCAGCCGATTGTCCGTCGCCGCCTGCACCGTGAGCGCCTGCTGGGCCAGCATCATCGGGTGGCGCGGGTAGATCGGCACGACGCCCGTACCCAGGCTGATCCGCGGCACCTGCGCCCCCGCCACGGCCAGCAGCGTCAGCGCGTCGGGCCCGAAGATCTGTGAGGCGAAGGCGTGGTCGAAACCGGCCTCCTCGAATTGCTGCAGTTGCGCCACGATGCGGGGCAGCGGCTGGTCGACGTCGAGCAGACCCCCGATGCGCAGTTGCTTGGCCATGGTCCTCGGACTCCTCGCGTAGTCTGCCGGTTGTGTCAGGCCCCCTGTCTATGCGAATCCCCCGGCGGGGGCGAGCGACCTGAGCACGCACGACATCGGGTTCGTCGGAGCGGGGCAGCTGGCGCGCATGGCCGGGGAGGCCGCGAGCGCGCTCGGGCTGTCCATGGCGGTGCTGGCGGAACGGCCCGACGACGCCGCCTGCGGGGTCGCCGCCGAGGTGGTCCTCGGCTCACCCTTCGTTGCGCGCGACCTCCGCGCGCTGGCCGAGCGCTGCGCCGTCGTCACCTTCGACCACGAGCAGGTCGACCTCGACATCGTCGCCGGGCTCAGCTCGGAGGGGTTCGTCCTGCGGCCCGGGGCCCAGACGCTCGAGTTCGCGGTCGACAAGGCGCACATGCGGAGGGTCCTCGACGCCGCCGGCGTGGCGATGCCGGCGTACGAGATCTTGGGCGCCGGCCCCGATGCGCTCGCCACCGTCGCCCCCTTTGCCGCCGCCCACGGCTGGCCCGTGATGATCAAGGCGGCGCGGGGCGGCTACGACGGCAAGGGCGTCTGGCCCGTGGCCAACGAGGCGGAGGCCGACGAGGTGCTGGCCCACATCGACGGGCCCATCGTGGTGGAAGAGCTCCTCCCGCTCGATGCCGAGCTCGCCGTGCTGGTCGCCCGTCGCCCCTCGGGAGCGTCGGCCGCCTGGCCGGCGGTCGAGACGGCCCAGGTCGGCGGGGTCTGCCGCGAGGTCCTGGTGCCGGGACGCCTCGACCGCGAGGTGAGCGAGGCGGCGTCCGCCCTCGGCCAGAAGGTGGCCGAGATCGTCGGTGCCGTCGGCGTCATGGCCGTCGAGCTGTTCTGGTCGCGAGGGCGCCTGCTGGTGAACGAGGTGGCCACTCGCCCCCACAACTCAGGGCACTGGACGATCGAAGGGGCCGTGACCTCGCAGTTCGAGAATCACCTTCGCGCCGCACTCGACCTGCCGCTCGGCTCGACAGGGCCGCAGCACGCCCAGGTGGCCAGCGTCAACGTCTTCGGCGGTCCGGCGGGCGAGGACCCGGCGCAACTGCGGGCCCGGGGGCTGGCCGTCGAGGGGGCCCACGTGCACCTCTATGGCAAAGAACCACGACCGGGACGCAAACTGGGACACGTGACGGTGTGCGGCGACGACGCAGAGGTGGTGCGCGCCCGCGCCTGGTCGGCGGCGCGGGCACTGGGCACGCCGGTCCCCGAGGGCCTCGTGGTGCCGGCGGAGGCCGCGCCGTGAGCAGCCCCCTGGTCGCCGTCGTGATGGGGAGCTCCTCGGACCTCCCTGTCATGCAGGGCGCCGTCGAGATGCTCGAACGCTTCGACGTGGCCCACGAGGTCCGGGTGGTCTCGGCCCATCGCACGCCCCGCGAGATGCTCGCCTTCGGGCAGGAAGCCGCCGGACGAGGATTGCGCGTGCTGATCGCCGGCGCGGGCGGCGCAGCACACCTGCCGGGAATGCTGGCCTCGGTGACCCGCCTGCCCGTGATTGGCGTCCCGGTCGCGCTCTCGCAGCTCGACGGCCTGGACAGCCTGCTCTCCATCGTGCAGATGCCCAAAGGCGTGCCCGTCGCCACGATGGCGGTGAACGGAGCCCGCAACGCCGGCTTGTTGGCCGTGCGGATCCTCGCGCTGGGGGACGCCGACCTGGCTGGCAGAATGGAGGCCTTCCAGGAGGAAATCGCATCGGACGCGCGTGCCCAGGACGCCGACGTGTCCGGAGGAGCGCAGCACGATGGCTGAGGGGAATTTGGCGCAGCGGCTCGGCTACTCGGCCGACGCCAAGTTGGTCATCATCAACGCCGACGATCTCGGTTCGTGCCACTCGGCCAACGTGGGCGTGTTCGAGTGCCTCGCCACGGGGACCGTCACCAGTGCCACGCTCATGGTGCCTTGCCCGTGGGCTCGCGAGGCGTCCAGCCGCTACCGGGGCGAGGACGTGGGCGTCCATCTCACGCTCAACGCGGAGTACGAGCTCTACCGCTGGGGCCCCATCACCCACGCCCCGTCGCTCCTCGGCGGCGACGGGGGCTTCCCGAGCACAGTCGAGGACGTCTGGGACCACGCCGACCTCGACGAGGTTCGCCGCGAATGCCGGGCCCAGATCGAGCGGGCCATACTCTGGGGCTTCGACGTCAGCCACCTTGATTCCCACATGGGCACGCTGCAGCTGCGACCCGAGTTCTTCGACGTCTACCTCAACCTGGCCGTGGAGTTCGGCCTGCCGTTGCGGATGGTGACGCCGGCCACCGAGCGCTACATGGGCTTTCCCGCCCGCGCCGTCGCGGCGGAGGCGGGGGCCGTCTTCACCGACCACTTCCGTTACATGGGCGGGGTCGGGTCGCGCCAGACGTTCGAGCGCGACTTTGCGTCGCTGCGACCGGGTGTGACCGAATTCCTCCTGCACCCCGCCGTCGACAGCGCCGAGTTGCGCTCACTGGCCACCGACGACTGGATGACCCGGGTCGACGACTACGAAATGATTTGCAAAGAGGACTGGATCCGCCGTTCCCTCGAGGAGGCGGGCGCGACGCTGATCGGGTACCGGCCCCTGCGCGAGCTGGCGCGGGCCGGGGGCTGAAATTGGTGACCGCCACGACAACGACCACGATCCAGGGCGTCTCGGTCCACTCCAGGCAGAAGAAGCGCGGGGCCGACGTGTTCGAGCTCGCCCTGTCGCCTGCGGGTATTGAGGTACGCCGGCCCGGCCGCCCGGTCCAGCAGATGTCGTGGAACCGCGTGTCGGAGTGGGAGATCGAGGAGCGGAAGGGCTATGTCCTCTTGACGCTGCGCGGCCGGGATGCCGCCACGCCGCTCATGGTGCCCGGGTGGTCACTCGACGACCTCGAGATCCTGATGCGCGGCCTCACCTCCGACGCCATGAGCTCCGACGCCGAGGAGCCGGGGCCGGCGACGGCGCTCGGCGACGCGACCACGGGCGGAAATGGCGCCTCGCACGCTGCGGTGGCCGAAACCGCCGCGCCGGCCCGACCAAAGACGAGGCCGAAGCCGAAGTCGGTGCGGCCAGCCGCGGCGCCGACCGCCCCTGCGGCTGCCGCCGCCGCGACCGCTGCGCCTGCCGCATTGCCGGCCTCGAAGGGTCCGCCGCCGCCCAGCCGGGCCGAACGGCGCGCCCAACGCCGGTCCATTGGGGTGCAGTGGAAGGTCATGGCGACGGTCGCCCTGCTGGGCCTGCTGGCCACGGCGGTCACGCTCGTACTGCTGCAGAGCGCCGGCATCATCAGCTGGGGCTTCCTCGGCCCCGTTGCGTAAGCCTTAGCGCAAGCCTTCGAAGAGGTCGTCCTCGGTCACGTCGGTCGGCCCGACCCGGCTCTGGGCGAGGAAGAACTCCTCGCTAGGGTGGAGGTCGCGCATCACCTCGGGCGGCAAACCGAACCAGAACGGCGAGTTCGGGTCGACCTGCGTGGCGTGCGCCTTGAGCGCTTCGGATCGCACCTGCGTGAACCCGTTGATGTCGATCGTCGTCGTGAACTTCTCGTCGTGGCCGATGCGCTCGAGCCACTTGTCGTCGAACGGCGACTTCAGACCGAGCTCTTCGAACTTGGCGTGGATCTCGCGAAAGCGCGAGGCGGCCCACACCGAGTAATAGAGCTTCGCGGGGGCGAACGGCGGCCCGGCCTCCGGGTACTTGTCCGGATCACCGGCGGAGTCGAAGGCCAGGACAGAAATGTCATGCACCTTGATGTGGTCCGGATGCGGGTAGCCCGTGTGATCCTCGCCGTAGGTGATGACGACCTGCGGGCGCTCCCGGCGGATCACGGTGACCAGCCGCTCGACCGCAGCGTCGATGGGGGCCTGGGCGAACGAGGCGGGATTGGCGTTGGCCTCGGTGTCGGGCATGCCCGAGTCGCGATAGCCGAGCAGCACCGTCTCGTCGTAGCCGATGATGTCGGTCGACGCCTTGAGCTCGGCCAGCCGGATCCGCCCGATGTCGGCCCGCACCTCGGGTGTGTCCATGGCCGGGTTGAGGATGTCGCCCTCTTCGCCGCCGGTGCAGCAGACCAGCACGGCCCGGACTCCCTCGGCGTGGTATTTCGCCACCGTCGGCGCACCCTTGGAGGCCTCGTCGTCGGGATGCGCGTGGACGCTCAGGAGGCAGAGGCGGTCGGGCACCCAGCCGACCTTAGCGGCGGCCCTGCGCAGGGACGTCCGGCCTGGCCGGTGCCCACCGGCCCCTCCCTGGGCCTTATGCTCGATATCCATGGCAGGCACGTTCCAACGGTTCCTCGACATCTTCCGGGGCAAGGCCAACAAGGCGCTCGACAGGATGGAGGACCCCCGCGACACCCTCGACCTCTCCTACGAGCGTCAGGTCGAGCAGCTCACGAAGGTGCGCCGGGGCGTGGCGGACGTGGCGACGGCGCGCAAGCGGATCGAGTTGCAGGCGCAGGGGTTGCAGAAGCAGGCCGACAAATTGCAGGGTCAGGCCAAGGCGGCGCTGAGCCAGGGCAACGAGGATCTGGCGCGCGAGGCCTTGTCACGGCGAGCCGCCCTGGGTGAGCAGCTGACCGAGCTCAAGACCCAACACGACCAGATCACCGACCAAGAGCAGAAGCTCGTCCAGACCTCGCAGGAGTTGCAGATCCGCGTCGAGCGGTTCCGCACGCAGAAGGAGACGATGAAGGCGTCGTACACCGCCGCCGAGGCCCAGACCAAGGTCGGCGAGGCGGTGTCGGGGATCTCCACCTCGAGCAAGGACGCCGGTGCCACCATGCAGCGCGCCCAGGACAAGATCGCCTCGATGCAGGCGCGGGCCGGCGCCATCGACGAACTGCTGGCGTCGGGGGCGCTGAACGACCTGTCGACACCTGTGGACGACATCCAGAAGGAGCTCGACAAGGTGTCGTCGACGTCGCAGGTCGACAACGAGCTCGCCGCGTTGCGCGCCGAGTTGGGGACGAGTGCGCCTGAGGCGGCGGCGTTGCCGTCGGCCGATGCTGGGGCCGGCGCTGGGGCTGGCGCTCAGAATGCGGGTGCGGCGGGCGCGGGTGCGGCGGGCGCGGGCGCGGGGTCGCCCGAAGCAGCAGGAACCGGGGGCAATGGATCCGGGGGGACTGGAGGAGACGGCGCCTGATGGCGATCTCACGCAACATCCCGGCCGACCGCGGCCTGACCTGGCGCATGCTCATGACGGGGTTCTTCCTCGTTGTGCTCTACGGCGCCGTAATCGGCATCCTGATCGCGGTCGGGTTGTCCTACGCCCTCGTGCTGGTGATCGGCTTCGTGCTGATCTTCTGCCAGTACTGGTTCAGCGCCAAGATCGCCATGTACGCGATGCACGCGAAGGAGGTCACTCCCGAACAGGCGCCCCAGCTGCACGGTGTCGTCGACCGGCTGTGCGCGTTGGCCGACATGCCCAAGCCCAAGGTCGCCATCGCCACGACCGACATTCCGAACGCGTTCGCCACCGGCCGCAGCCCCAAGTCGTCAGTCGTCTGCGTGACGAGCGGCCTGCTGCGCCGACTCGACGAGCCCGAGGTGGAGGCGGTGCTGTCGCACGAGATCTCCCACGTCGCGCACCGCGACGTCGCTGTCATGACGATCGCCAGCGGGCTCGGCATGCTGGCCGGGCTCCTGACGCGCGTCATGTTCTACTCAGAGATATTCGGCGGCGGGCGCGGCGGCGGCAACAACCAACAATCGCAGGCCGCGTTGGTCGAGATGATCGTGTTGCTGGTGTCGGTCGTCGTGTACTTCATCAGCTTCTTGTTGACGATGGCGCTCTCGCGCTACCGCGAACTGGCGGCCGACCGCTCCGGCGCGCTCCTCATTGGACGTCCGGCACTGCTGGCCTCGGCCCTGGTGAAGATCACGGGCGAGATGGGCAGCATCCCGACCAAGGACCTGCGGTCCGCCGAGCCGTTCAACGCCTTCTTCTTCACCCCGGCCGTGTCCAATAACGCCACCCAGGGCGGCGGTGGCGGTGGCGGTGGCTTCAGCTTCGGCAGCCTGTTCCGCACCCACCCGACACTCGAGCGCCGGCTGGCCCAGCTCGCCCAGCTCGAGCAGCAGCTCGGCCAGGCCGGCACGACGGACGCGATCAACTGAGTCCGCGCCGACTCGTTCCTGAGCGGCTGCAATCCCCGGTCGGACCGCCGAGTCGAGTGGTCCGGCCCAAGCGCTAGAACGGCGGTCACCATGGGCCTTCTCGACACCATCCTCGGCCGCTCCAAGCCCGTCCGGGCCAACCTCGACGCGCTGTTCGCGCTGCCGACGGCCGCCCTCACCCTCCAGAGCGCCGGGGGCCTGGTCACCTCGGGCCACGCCGGCGTCTGCTGGAAGCCGCCGCCGGGACAGGCGACCGCCGACGCCCAGAAGGAGATCTCCGAATTGGTAGGGGACGGCTTCCGCCACGCCACCGACTCCTTCGACTACGGCTGGCTCCTCCTCGACGATCCCGACCTCGAGGAGCTCGTCACCAAGATCCACATGGCCAACTCCACGCTGCAGGACAACGGCTGGGGCCCCCAGCTGCTCTGCTCGGTCTTCGGGTTCGTCCCGGGCACCGACGCGCCGGACGACGCCCGCCCGTTCCGCCTCGTCTACCTGTTCAAGCGCGGCACCTTCTACCCCTTTGCCCCCGTCGACGCCTCGAAAGAGCGTCGCGACACCGAGCTCGAGCTGCGCATCCGCACCATGGTGGGCGCCGACTTGCCGGTGGAGACGGACCTCTCCCGCTGGTTCCCCATGTGGGACATGCCGGTCTCGTGACGGCGCCGGCGCCCGTGCCTGTGCGCCTGATCCCGCTGGAGGGCGCGGTGAACTTCCGCGACCTCGGCGGGTACACGACAACGGACGGCGGCGCGCGCACGCGCTGGCGCACCTTGTTCCGGGCCGACGGCCTTGGTGACCTGACCGAGGCCGACTTCTCGACCATGCGCGCGCTCGGCATCCGCACGGTGATCGACCTGCGTTCGGCCGAAGAGCTCGAGCGCGGGCGCTACGACGTCGACGCGCACCCCGTGACGTTCCATCACTTCCCGATCATCGAGCAGCTACCCGACGCGGACGCGTTCGACAAGAACCCGGGACTGCTCGGCACGCAGTATCTCGATATGGTGCGCGACGCGGGTACGTCCTTCGTCTCGGTGCTCGAGATCCTGGCCCGGCCTGATGCGCTGCCCGCGGTCTTCCATTGCACGGCGGGCAAGGACCGCACCGGCGTCTTGTCCGCCATTTTGTTGTCGCTGCTCGGCATGGACGAGCCGACCGTCGTGGCGGACTACGCGCTGAGCGGCGCAGCCATGACCCGCCTGCGCGCCAAGCTGATCGTGAAGTTCCCGGAGGGGCGCGAGACGATCGAGAACATCTCCGAGGTGTTCTCGGCCGAGCCGGCCCAGATGGAGGCGCTGCTCGACCACCTGCGCGCGGCCTACGGGTCGGTCGACGCCTACGCGGCCGGCCTCGGGGCAGGACCCGAGCTGGTGGCCCGCCTGCGGGCGTCGCTGCTCGAGCCGGCGGACTAGCTCGGCCCGGCGGACTAGCTCGGCCCGGCGGATTGGCTCGGGCCCGCGGATTGGCTCGGGCGGAAGGACCAGCTCGGGTCAGCCCAACCCGAGCAGGACCGGGCGGCCTTAGCCCTCGTCTTCGTCCCTGATGTCGGGGCGCAACCGGTCGATGGCGCCGGCGAGCGCCAGGTCGAAGAGCGTGATGCCGCCCGAGTCGTGGGTGGAGACCACGAGGCGCACCTTGTTCCACCGGATGTCGATGTCGGGATGATGGTTCGCCGCTTCGGCCGCCGCGCCGACCGCGTTCACGAACGCGAGGGCCGCCGCGAAGTCGTGCAGTTTGACCGTCGTCGTGAGCTCGTCGCCCTCACGCGTCCAGTGGAGGTGTTGCTCCTCGAGCGCCCGGTCGACCTCTGTCTGTGCGAGCACGGGCTCGCTCACGACTTCGGCCTGGTCTCGGTGCCGATGTCTATGTCGAAGTCGGTCTCGGCAGATCTGTTCGCCACGTGGATCAGCTTAGGACCGAGTCCGGACGCGGGGCCCCGGGCGGTCCGTGAGCATGGACTAGCCCGTCATCGGTGCAATAACCTCGCCCGGTTCGCCTGAATGACAGCGGACAAAGGGGGCTGAATTTCTTCATAAGCAGTGAATTCTGGATGAACCCCAAGTGACCCGCGTTCAGTAGCACGCCACACTTCCCGACGCCCGGCGACCCCAAATCTTAGCGGCCCAATTGTGGTGCTCACCAGGGCCAATGCCGATTGCAACCGTTTGGGTCGCACGCATCCCTATTGCGCGACGACGGTTTCTTTCTTCAATCGCATGAATGCACCGCGAGGTGAGAGGTTGCGGCTAGTTTCACGTGGAGGGGTTCCTACGGGAAGCGGAGACAGCACACAAATCTGCAACAGAAAGAACCACCAAAGCATGGCGTCATTTCGCTGTGCAGTTCCCGGCGCACCGCCGGGTGGAAAACGCGTGAAAGGGACCTCAGCCAATGTGGCGGACTCGAGTCAAGCACTCGATTGGAATGGTGGGTGTCGTTGTCGCGACAGTCGCCGCAACGACAGCAATCGCCAGCGGACCAGCGCAGGCGGCCACGCCGGACACCGGCACATCGAATGCCTACGGCATCAACGTCAGGCTCCTCGGTGGAAACCTCCTCGGTCCCATCCCGACTGTCCAACTCGGTGCTGATGGCAGCGAAGACGGCGTCTCGTCCACGCTGCCCCTCTCCGTACCGGGTCTGCTGACGGTCAACACGCTCAATGCCGATGCCAACTCGACGAACTTCGGGCAGGCGAACGAGACGATCAACGCGTCGGCGGGTGCCGAAGGCCTTGCGGGTCTCAACGGCCTTTCCCTCTTCGGTCCGTCCAATCCGCTGCTGAACGTCGACGCCATCAACACGACGTGCTCGTCTTCTGCCCTCGGTTCGACGGGATCCACCACTGTCGCCGGACTGACTATCGGCGGCACCACCATCGATATCCCCGGTTCCGTCCCGCCCAACACCGGCCTCACGGCCGCCGAGCTCGGCCCACTGGCGAGCATCATCACCCTCACGCTCAACAAGCAGACCACCGTGAACGAGGCCGGGAATACGAGCATCGACGTGGTCGGGCTCGAGATCACCGTCCTGGGCACGGGTTCCCACGCCACGCTGGCGATCGACGTCGCCCACTCCTTCTGCCAGGCGACCGGCTCGGACATCGAGGCCCCGCCCGTGGTGAGCAGCATCACCCCGAACTTCGGCCCCGCTGCCGGTGGGAACTCCGTGACCATCACGGGCACCGGATTCGAGGCGCCCGGCACGACCGGGTTTACGGGTGGCTCGACGGTCACCTTCGGCGCCGCGGGTCAGGCTGCCAACGTCGACGTCGTCTCGTCGACCGAGATCACCGCCACCGTCCCGCCGGATACGGGAATCAGCGTGAATACCCCGGTGGTCGTCCGGGTGAACAACCAGTTCGGGCAGAGCTCGGGGACCGCGACGGCGGGCAATACCTATACCTATGAGGTCCCCCCGGAGATAGCAGCGGTCAACGGCATCGTGCCCAACACCGGCCCAGTCGCCGGCGGGACACCGGTGACGATCACCGGGACGAACTTCAACCCCGGCGACACCACGACCTCGGTCAGCTTCACCAACCCCGTCACCGGCGGCACGACGGCCACTGCGACGAATGTCGTCGTCGTGAACTCGACCACCATCACCGCGGACACTCCAGCGAGTCCGATCCCGTTCCCGGGCACCGGACCCACTGACGTCACCGTCTCCGACGCCGGCGGGACGTCAAACAACAGCCCGCCGGTCGTGTTCACCTACGCCATCTTCAACACGCAGGTCACCGGCATCAGCCCGACCGCGGGCCCTGTTGCCGGGGGCACCACGGTCACGATCACCGGCGTCGGCTTCACCACGGCCACCGCGGTCCACTTCGGCACCGCAGCGGCCACGTCGTTCACCGTGAACAGCAACACCTCCATCACGGCGGTCTCGCCGGCCAGTCCGTTGGCCTCGCCTGGCACCGGCCCCGTCGACGTCACGGTCTCGACACCGCTCGGCACCAGCCCCATCGTCGTTCAGGATGAGTTCACCTACGAGCTGGCGCCGACCATCGCCTCGGTGAACGGGATCGTGCCGAACCAGGGCCCGACCGGCGGCGGCACCGCCGTGACGATCACGGGCACCAACTTCGTGGCGACGGATGCCACGACCGCAGTCCTCTTCGGCACTACCCCGGCCACCGATGTCCAGGTGACCTCCACGACGACGATCACGGCCGTCTCCCCGGCCGGCGCTGCCGGGCCGGTCACGGTCACCGTCTCAGATGCGGGCGGCACGTCGAACGGCGTCACGTTCACCTATATCCCCGCGCCCGTGATCACCGCGAACGGGATCGTTCCCGACAGCGGCCCCACGGCCGGTGGCCAGACCGTGACGATCACGGGGACCAACTTGGGCAGCACCGGCACGACCACCGTGTTCTTCGGTGGCCTCACCGGGAATCAGGCGAGCAACGTCGTCGTGAACGGCGCCGGCACGTCCCTCACGGCCGTCACGCCGCCAGGTAACCCCGGACTCGTCAACGTGATCGTGGTGACAGCAGGCGGCGACTCGAACACCGAGACGTACAACTACATCCCGCTGCCGACGATCGGGGTCAACGGCCTCAACCCGGCCTTTGGGCCCGTCGCCGGCGGCACGAACGTCACGATGACCGGCCAAGGCCTGAGCGGCATCACCGCGGTGACGTTCACGCCCTTCGGGAGCTTCACGACGTGCGGTGCCGGGTCATTCGTCCCGGCAACGACGTTCTCCGCCGGGAACGGCACCACGGCCACCGTGACGACGCCGGACTTCACGCCCGGCCCCGGCCAGGCCGTCGTCTGCGTCACCGCGGCCGGCGGCACCGCCCCGGCGCAGGAGCTCTTCACCTTCGAGGGGGCCCCGGTGATCGGCGCCAACGGCATCAATCCGGACCAGGGCCCGACCACGGGTGGCACCCCGGTGACGATCACCGGTAGCGGCTTCGGCCCTGGCGACCCGAGCACGCACGTCACGTTTGGGGGGGCCCAGGCCACCGACGTGGTCGTCGTGAGCACGACCGAGATCACGGCGATCACGCCGGCCAGTCCGCTGCCCGCGCCGGGCACCGGACCGGTTCCCGTCATCGTCTCGGACGTCGGAGGGTCGTCGAACAGCGAGAGCTTCACCTACGTGGCCGTGCCGACGGTGTCGGGTATCAGCCCCACCAGCGGACCGGTCCAAGGTGGCGAGCCGGTGACGATCAAGGGTACGAACCTGTGCAACCCGATCAATGTCATGTTCGGCAACAACTCCGCCACGATCACGAACGTCTCGACCGATTGCACCACGATCACGGTCACCGAGCCGCCGGGGCAGATCGGCACCGTCCCCGTCGTCGTGACGACGCAGGGCGGACCGGCCCGTTCCCCGGAGAACTTCACGTACATCGGTCCCGGCTACTGGATGTCGGCGTCCGACGGTGGCGTGTTCGCCTTCGGCAGCGCGCAGTTCTACGGCTCCATGGGTGGCAAGCCGCTCAATAAGCCGATCGTGGCCATGGCCGACACGCCCGACCACCAGGGCTACTGGCTGTTCGCCTCGGACGGTGGAGTGTTCGCCTTCGGTGACGCGAACTTCGACGGCTCGGTGCCGGGTGTCCTCGACCCCCAACACCGGTCGCTGAACTGCCCGATCGTGGCGGCCGAGGCCGCGCCCGACGGTAGCGGCTACCGGATGTTCGCCTGCGACGGCGGGGTGTTCGACTTCGGCAGTGCCTTGTTCGAGGGATCACTACCAGGCGAGCACATCACGCCTCCCGGCCCGATCGCCAGCGCGACGGCCTATCCGTTCGGCACCACGTCGAGTGGTGACGACGCCGGGTACTGGCTCGTCGACTCCCTGGGCGACGTGTACTCCTTCGCGAACGCGCCGTCAACGATCGGCCAGGGCCCCGGCTTCGTGAGTGACTTTGTAGAGACACTCGCCACCACGCCCGACGGCAACGGCTACTGGATGTTCCAGAGGAACGGCGACGTTGCGCACTTCGGCGACGCCGGGTTCTTCGGCGAGGTCACCTTCCCGCTCAACGCCCCCGTAGTGTTCGGCCAGCCGACCTCGAATGCCCAGGGCTACTGGGAGTTCGCCGCGGACGGCGGCGTCTTCACCTTTGGCGACGCACCGTTCGAGGGCTCGCTGGGAAGCCTCGTGCTGAACAAGCCGATCAATGGCGCCATCGCCTTCGGCTTCAGCTAGAGAACGGTGCCGTAACCCAGAGATCTTCAGCGCTTACCCGCCCGGAGGGTGGTCATCCGGACACGCTCCGGGCGGGTCGTTGAAGTCCAGGGTTTGACGGTCGTCGAGAGCTGGGGGTTCGTCACCCTCACGCGGGCAGCGGTGATGTTCACACTTCGCGGGTGATGTCGACGTCTGACCGTGCGAACACCGGGCTCGGTCAGGGATGCGTCATGTCTTCGGGGCGCACCACCCTGTCGAAGTCCTCGCCCGTCATGAGGCCCAACTCCATCGTCGCCTCGCGCAACGTCGTGCGTTCCTTCTGCGCCTTCTTCGCCACCTTTGCCGCGTTGTCGTACCCGATGATCGGAGTCAGCGCGGTCACCAACATGAGCGAGTTCCGCAGATGTTGGTCGATCTGTTCGTAATCGGGTTTGAGCCCTTCCACGCAGAACTCCCGGAAGCCGCGGCAGGAGTCGGTCATCAGCGCGATCGACTGCAGCACGTTGTACGCGAGGACCGGTTTGCAGACGTTCAACTCGAGGTTGCCCCGGCTGCCCGCGGTCGTCACGGCCACGTCGTTCCCAATGACCTGGATGCCGACCATGATCATGGCCTCGCTCTGGGTGGGGTTGACCTTGCCCGGCATGATCGACGAGCCGGGCTCGTTTTCGGGCAGCTGCAGTTCGCTGAGGCCGCTGCGGGGCCCCGACCCCAGCCAGCGCAGGTCGTCGGCGACCTTCATCAGCGAGACGGCCAGGGTCTTGAGGGCCCCGTGGGTGAAGACGAGGGCGTCGTGGGCGGCCAAAGCGGCGAATTTGTTCGGTGCGGTCACGAAGGGCAGGCCGGTCATGTCCGCTATTGCCCTGGCCACACGCTCGGCGAACTCGGGGTGCGTGTTGAGGCCCGTGCCCACGGCCGAGCCCCCGGCGGCCAGCTCGTAGAGCCCGGGCATCGTCAGCTCGATCCGCTCGACATCGGCCGTGAGTTGGGCCACGTAGCCCGAAAACTCCTGGCCCAAGGTGAGCGGCACGGCGTCCATCAGGTGGGTGCGGCCGATCTTGGTGACGTCGGCGTACTCGTCCGACTTCACGCGTAGCGCGTCGCGCAGCGCGGTCACCGACGGCAGCAGGCGGTGCACGATCTCCTCGGCTACTGCGATGTGCATAGCCGTCGGGAACGTGTCGTTCGACGATTGCGACATGTTGACGTGGTCGTTGGGATGGACGGGCTGCTTCGAGCCCATGACGCCGCCACCGAGCTCGATGGCGCGGTTCCCGATGACCTCGTTCGCGTTCATGTTGGTCTGCGTCCCGCTGCCGGTCTGCCAGATGTGCAACGGGAACTGGTCGTCCAGCGCGCCCTTGGCCACCTCGCTCGCCGCCTGTTCGATCAGCCCGGCCAGTCCGTCGTCGAGCTTGCCGAGGTCGCGGTTCACTGACGCCGACGCGCCCTTGAGGATCCCGAACGCACGAATCAACGACTTCGGCATGGTCTCGACACCGATGTCGAAGTGGTGCAGTGACCGCTGTGTCTGCGCACCCCAGTAGCGGTCGGCCGGGACCTCGATCTCCCCCATGCTGTCGCTTTCCACGCGCGTGTTCGTCACGAGGTTCAGCTTAGAACCCACCCGGAACGCCGGTTCCCGAGGCGGCTTCGGCCGTGCCTCGCCGCGTCAGCGGTGCAATGACCCGGGCAGGAAGGGGCGAATGACGGCATCAAAAAGGGACGTGCAATTGATCAAATGCGGTGAACCCGTCGTGAACCCCGCCTGACGCGCGGCAGGAGCACGCCACGCGCGCGCGGACCACGCGACGAACCGTACCGATCCACCCGATTGCAGGCCCGACCAGGACCAATCCCCATTGCAGTCGAATAGGGTCACCCGCACCCCCGTTGCGCGGTTGCGCCTTCTTTGTTCATTTCTGTTCGATCACAAAAACCACCGTTAGGTGTGGGGGTTGCGGCTAGTTTCACGTGCAGGGGTTCTTGCGGGAAGCGGAGGCGGCACTTCAAAGTCGGCAGTACGAAAGCAACATCAATGCACTACCAAAGCATGGCGTCATTTCGCTGTGCAGTTCCCGGCGCACCGCCGGGTGGAAAACGCGTGAAAGGGACCTCAGCCAATGTGGCGGACTCGAGTCAAGCACTCGATTGGAATGGTGGGTGTCGTTCTCGCGACAGTCGCCGCAACGACGACCGGCCTGGGCCTGCTCGGTGCACCGACACCTGCGCAGGCGGCGACACCGGACAGCGGGACGTCGAATGCCTACGGGCTCAACGTGCAATTGTTGGGGGGGAACGTGATCGGGCCAATACCCGACGCGACCCTCGGGCCGAACGGTGAGGCGTCGAGCCTCCAACAGACGCTGCCACTGAGCGTGCCTGGCCTGCTCACCGCCAACACGCTGAACGCCGACACCTCGTCGACGAACTTCGGTCAGGCGAACGAAACGATCAGCGCGGACGCCGGCGTCGAGGGAATCTCGGGCGTCTTGGGCCTCTCGCTCCTGTCACCGTTGCTCAACATCGACGCCATCGATACCTCCTGTACCTCCACGGCCGCGGGATCCACCGGTTCGACCACGGTCGTCGGCCTCTCCATCGGCGGCTCGGTCATCGACATCCCGAACCCGGTCCCGCCGAACTTCCTTCTCCCGGCCTCCGAGCTCGGCCCGCTCGCCGGGCTCGTCAACATCACGCTGAACAATCAGGTAGCGAAGGACCGTCCGGACTTTGCCGGCACGAGTCTCCAGGTCATCGGCCTGCACATCCAGCTGCTGGGCGCCCTCAACGGCGGGATCACGATCAACGCGGCCCAGTCGTTCTGCCAGGCCACCGGGCCTGACATCGAGGCCCCGCCGACGGTGACGTCGGTCACGCCGGACCTCGGGCCGGTTGCGGGCGGCACGATGGTCACCATCATGGGCTCGGGCTTCGCGCCCACGTCCACCGTGGACTTCGGCACCAACGCCGCCACCACCGGCTTCACCTTCGTGAGCCCCAACGAGATCCAGGTCGACAGCCCGCCGGCCACGATCCAGACCGCCAACTCCATTGTGCCCGTCATCGTGTCGAACAAGTTCGGCACCAGTTCGCTCACTGCCTCGCTCGCCAACGGGTTCTTGTACGAGGTCGTACCGACGGCCGCCACCCTCGTTCCGACGAGCGGGCCGACGACCGGTGGCCAGAGGTTCACCATCACGTCGACCGGGGCCACCCTCGGTCCTGACTCCGTCGTCCACTTCGGGACGGCACCGGCCACCGGCGTCGTCGTTGCGCTGGCGGAGACCTCGCTGACCGGCATCACGCCGCCGGGAGTCGCCGGCCCGGTGAACGTCACCGTGACCGACGCCGGCGGCACATCGACCCCGCCGCTGATCTACAACTACTTCACGTCGGACATCAACGTGACGAGCGTCGTCCCCAACTTCGGGCCGACGGCAGGCGCCATCTCGGTCGTGATCAACGGCAACGGCTTTGGCGGTGCCACGTCCGTCCACTTCGGGGCCAACCCCGACACGACGTTCACCGTGAACACGGCCGGCACCCAGATCACGGTGCCGTCGATTCCGGCCGGCGCGGCCGGGACGGTCGACGTCACGGTCACGACTCCGGGCGGCACGAGCCCCGACGTCGCGTCCGACGAGTTCACCTACCTGGCGGCGCCGACCATCGCGACCAACGGCATCGTCCCGAACCAGGGGCCCGTTGCGGGCGGCACCAACGTCACGATCACCGGGACGAACTTCGCCGCCGGTGACCCGGGCCTGGTCGTCAACTTCGGCGCCAACCCAGCCACGAACGTGACGGTCGTGTCCTCGACCGAGATCACCGCCACATCGCCCGCGAGCACAACCGGCCCGGGCCCCGTCAACGTGACGGTCAAGACATCGGGCGGCACGTCGAACGCCCAGACATTCACCTACCTGGCGGCGCCGACCATCGCGTCCATCAACGGCATCGTCCCCGACAGCGGCCCGACGACGGGCGGCACCAACGTGACGATCACCGGCACCGGCTTCCTTACTGGGGCGACCGTGAACTTCGGTGGGCCCACGGGACCGCTGGCCACCAATGTCGTGGTGGTTGACGCCGACCACATCACCGCCACCACGCCGCCCGGCGACGCCGGCACGGTGAACGTGACGGTCACTGACGCCGGCGGCACCTCGAACCCCGAGCCGTTTCTCTACGTGGCGCCACCCAACATCGGCGTCAACGGGTTGAGCCCGTCCTTCGGGCCGGACACCGGCGGCACGGTGGTCACCATGACCGGGACCGGCCTGACCGGGATCTCGGCGGTGACCTTCACGCAGGCGTCCAACTTCACGGCCTGTGGTTCCGGTTCCTTCACGGCGGGCACGAGCGTCACGCCCGTCAGCGACACCGAAGCCAAGGTGACCACCCCGGCCTTCGCCGACGGTCCTGCCGTCGTCTGCGTCACCGCGACGGGCGGCACCGCTGCGGCGGCCGAGGAGTTCACTTTCGAGGGCACCCCGACGATTTCCACCAACGGCCTCGTCCCGAACCAGGGGCCGGTCGCGGGCGGCACGAACGTGACGATTACCGGGACGAACTTCGCGGCCGCCGATCCGAACCTGCTCGTGCACTTCGGGGCCAACCTCGCCAGCAACGTCGTGGTTGTGGACGCCGACCACATCACCGCCACCTCACCGGCGAGCACGCTGGCCGGTGACGGATCGGGCCCTGTCGACGTGACGGTCTCTGACTCGGCCGGCACGTCGAACGCCCAGACGTTCACCTACTTCACGGCGCCGACGATCCTGCCGCCGAGCCAGAACGGCATCGTCCCCAGCAGCGGTCCGACGACGGGCGGCACCAACGTGACGATCACCGGCACGGACTTCCTTTCGGGGGCGACCGTGTCCTTCGGCGGGGTGGCGGCGACCAACGTCGTCGTCCACAGCCTCACGCAGATCACCGCCACCAGCCCGCCCAGCACGGCCGGAGCTCCCGGCACGGTGAACGTGACGGTCACGGACGTCGGAGGTACCTCGAATCCCGAGCCGTTCCTCTACGTGGCGGCGCCCAACGTCGGCGTCAACGGGTTGAACCCGGCCTTCGGGCCTGACACCGGCGGGACCGTGGTCACCATGACCGGAACCGGCTTGTCCGGCATCACGGCGGTGACCTTCACCCACACGACGAACTTCTCGACCTGTGGTCAGGGGACCTTCACGCCGGGCACCAACGTCACGCCCATCAGCGACACCCAAGCCACGGTGACCACCCCGGCCTTCGCCGACGGTCCGGCCACCGTCTGCATCACCGCCTCGGGCGGCACGGCGGCGGCGGCCGAGCACTTCACGTTCGAAGGCATCCCGGTCATCAGCGCCAACGGCATCAACCCGAACCAGGGCCCGACCACGGGTGGCACCAACGTGACGATCACCGGCAGCAACTTCCCGGCCGGTAGCCCGAACGTGACGGTCAGCTTCGGCGGCGCGAACGCCCCCGCGGTCAACGTCGAGAACGACACGACGATCCTGGCGGTCACGCCAGCGAGCCCGCTGCCCGGGACCGGCGCCGGCCCCGTCAACGTGACGGTCACCGACAGCGCCGGACCGTCGAGTAACAGCCCGCCGGTCACGTTCAC
The DNA here is from genome assembly GCA_035552395.1 of Acidimicrobiales bacterium. Classification (GTDB taxonomy): domain Bacteria; phylum Actinomycetota; class Acidimicrobiia; order Acidimicrobiales; family RAAP-2; genus Bog-473. The sequence goes on along the minus strand of DASZLL010000043.1, from coordinate 379 downwards.
CTACATCATTGCGCCGACGGTGGCGGGCATCAGCCCGACCAGTGGCCCGACTCAGGGCGGCGAGACGGTGTTCATCAAGGGTACGAACCTGTGTAACGCGACCAGCGTCCTGTTCGGCAGCGCGTCGGCCACCATTCAGAACATCACGTCGGACTGCACGACGATTACCGTCACGGAGCCGCCCGGACAGGGCACGGTGCCCGTTACCGTGACGACCAGCGGCGGGACGGCCCGCTCGCCGGAGAACTTCACCTACATCGCGCCCGGCTACTGGATGTCGGCGTCCGACGGTGGTGTCTTCGCCTTCGGCGGGGCCCAGTTCTACGGGTCCATGGGCGGCAAGCCGCTCAACAAGCCGATCGTGGCGATGGCGGACACG
>DASZLL010000042.1:0-8333 GCA_035552395.1 Acidimicrobiales bacterium | reverse complement strand
CTCGAGCTGGCCGCCGACATCGCCACCAAGAGCCCCACGATCATCCGCCGGGCCAAGGAGTCGTTAAACGGGATCGATCCGGTCGACGTCAAGCGTTCGTACCGTTTCGAGCAGGGCTTCACGTACGAGCTGCACGTGCGCGGCGTGGCCGACGAGCAACGGGCCGCCTTCGTCGAGAAGCGCGACGCCGACACCACGAAATGAGCGACAAGCGCACGACCGTCGACGACATCGTCGGCGAGCTCCGTTCTGGCATGACCGTGGGCATCGGCGGCTGGGGCTCGCGGCGCAAGCCGATGGCCGTCGTGCGCGCCCTCTGCCGCTCGGACCTGACCGACCTGACCATCGTGGCCTACGGCGGACCCGATGTCGGCCTCCTCTGCGCGACCGGCAAGGTGCGCAAGGTCGTCTGCGGCTTCGTGACGCTCGACTCCATCGCGCTCGACCCGCACTGGCGGGCGGCCCGCCAGCACGGCCGCGTCGAGGTGATGGAGGTGGACGAGGGCATGTTCTTCCTCGGTCTCCAGGCGGCGGCCTGGCGAGTGCCGTTCCTGCCCACCCGGGCCGGGCTCGGCTCCGACGTCCTCACCGTCAACCCCGACCTGCGCCCCGTCCGCTCGCCCTACGAGGTGGGCAGCCCGTATCTGGCCGATCCGGCCGACGCCGAAGTCGAGCTGGTGGCGATGCCGGCGCTCCACCTCGACGCGGCGATTGTGCACGTCAACCGCGCCGACAGCGCCGGCAACGGGCAGATCCTGAGCCCGGACCCCTTCTTCGACACCTTGTTCCTCGGTGCGGCCGAGCGGCGTTTCCTCACCACCGAACGGATCGTTGACAACGGGGAGCTGGCCGACGAGGCCCACCCGCTCTCGAAGGTGATCATCCATCGCCTGCTCACCGACGGTGTCGCGGCGACACCGGGGGGCGCGCACTTCACGGCCAACCCGCCCGATTACGGGCGCGACGAGGACTTCCAGAAGGAGTACGCGGCGGCCGCGTCCGACTCCGCCGAGTGGGAGGCCTTCGCCAAGCGCTACGTCCTGGTGCCCGAGGACGAGTACCAGGCCCGGATCGAAGAGCGGCGGGCCCAAGTCCGATGAGTCACGTCGTCGAACCGGGCGGCGCCGGCGTCACGCGGGCGGAGTCGTGCGTGATCGCCTGCGCCGATGCGTGGCGCGGCGCGGGCGAGATCATGGCCAGCCCGTTCGGGACCATCCCCTCGCTCGGTGCCCGCCTGGCCAAGCTCTCGTTCGCGGCGGACCTCGTGCTCACCGACGGCGAGGCCGCGTTGATGGTGGGCGCGCCGCCGATCGCCACACCCCCCGTTGACCTGGTGCGCGAGGCGGCCATGCCGTATCGCAGCGTGTTCGACGTCGTGTGGTCGGGACGGCGCCACATCATGATGATGGCGAGCCAGATCGACCGCAACGGCAACCAGAACATCTCGGCCGTCGGTCCTCACGACCATCCCAAGGTGCAGCTCGTCGGCGTGCGCGGCGCCCCCGGCAATTCGGTCAACCATCCGACGAGCTACTGGGTGCCCGATCACAGCCCGCGCACCTTCGTCGAGCACGTCGACGTCGTGTGCGGCGTCGGCTTCGGCCGCGCCGCGGCCGCCGGCTCGGGTGCCTTGCGCTTTCACGACGTCCGGCGCGTCGTCTCCAACCTCGGCGTGTTCGACTTCGAGACGCCGGACCGCACCATGCGACTGCGCTCGTACCACCCCGGCGTCAACATCGACGACATCGTCGCCGCGACCGGCTTCGAGCTCACCATCGCCGCCGACGTGGCCGAGACGCGCCTCCCCAGCCCCGAGGAGCTCGATCTCATCCGCGTCGTGCTCGACCCCGGCTCGCTACGCGACCGCGAGGTACGAACCTGACCGGCGCGGGCACCAGCTCCGGCGCGGGCACGGGCGCCGGCCGCCCGCCGCTGCACCCCGCCCTCCACACCGCGTTCTGCGAGCGGGTCGGCGTGCGGTACCCACTCGTCCAGACCGGCATGGGCTGGGTGGCCGGGCCTCGGCTGGTCGCCGCCACCTGCGAGGCTGGCGGGCTCGGCATCCTCGCGTCGGCCACCATGAACCTCGACCAGCTGGCCGCCACGATCACCGAGGTGCGCGGCCGGACGTCGGCGCCCTTTGGCGTCAACCTCCGCACGGACGCGGCTGACGTGGGCGACCGGATCGACCTCATGATCGAGACCGGCGCCAGGGTCGCCAGCTTTGCCCAGGCGCCGAACGCCGCCTTGGTGACACGCTGCAAGGAGGCCGGCCTGTTTGTCATGCCGACCGTGGGCGCCCGACGGCACGCCGAAAAGGTGGCCGAGTGGGGCGTCGACGCTGTCATCGCCCAGGGCGGCGAAGGGGGCGGCCACACCGGCACCGTGCCCACCACCCTGCTGTTGCCCCAGGTCGTCGACGCAGTGGGCGACGACGTGCTGGTGCTCGGGGCCGGGGGCTTCTTCAGCGGCCGTGGCCTGGTGGCCGCGCTGGCCTACGGCGCGGCCGGCGTGGCGATGGGCACCCGGTTCCTGCTCTCGGCCGAGAGCCGAGTCCCCGACGCGGTGAAGGCTCTCTACCTGGAAACGCCCGTCACCGGCACGATCGTGACCACCAAGGTCGACGGCGCACCCCAGCGGGTCGTGCAGACCAATCTGGTCGATCACCTGGAGTCACAGTCTTGGTTGCGCGCGCTCCCTCGCGCCGTGCGCAGCGCGTTCACTTTCCGCAAGGAAAGTGGCGCCACCCTGCGATCCTTGTTGCGCGAGGGCCGCGCCATGAAGGCGGGCAATGAACTCACCTGGGCCCAGGTCGTGATGGCGGCGAACGCACCGGTCATGACCAAGGCCGCGTTGGTCGAGGGCCGCACGGACGTCGGGGTGCTGCCCACCGGTCAGGTCGTGGGCGTGCTCCACTCCCTCCCGCCGGTGGCGGAAATAATCAACGTCATCATGCTCGAAGCCGACGCTCGCTTGCGCGGCTGGACGGGTTAGTCCGAGTTCGAGTCCGCGGCCGCGTTGCCCTGGGCGACACGGCGCAGCAGGTTCGAGACCCGCTGGTGGGTCACACCGAAGAGATGAGCGATGCTCGGAATGCTCTGACCTTCGGCCCGCAGTGCGACGACCAGAGAACGCCGCAGGTAACCACTCGCCTCGGACTGCCGGCGCAAGATAGTGCTCACCAGCTGCACCGTGCCCGGCTCGTCCTCGTCGCCCAGGATCGCCTTCCACTCCCGCCCGTTCTCTCGGGCGAGGCGGACATCGGCGATCCGCTTAGCCAGGAGCCGCTCGCTCTCAGCGTTCTCCCGCAGCACTGACTCCAACTCAGCCAGTGCCTTCAGGACGTCGTCGGACCCGGTCCCGTTCCCGTGGTCAATCTGGTCCGGCATTCCGTTTCTTGCTCCTTGCTGCTGCTCATCATCTTGGCGCAACTCAGAAACATCAGTGGCCAACATGTATTTGGTTCCTCCAATCGCAGCGTCGTTCTGCTCGCGGTGTCGTTCCGTTGGCGACCCCGCGTAAGACGACCTACGTGTACCCGCCCAAGCCTAAGCAAGGCACTGCACCCGTTTGACGTCATCCGTGGCAATACCCCAAAGGCCAGGGATCACACACGGCGTGCAAAAACCTCCCCCGGGGAGCGAGAAACTTGCCTGCCACCAGGGTTTTAGCGGCTGAGAACGACCGACGACCCGTGCCCGAAGAGGCCCTGGTTCGCCGTCACCGCCACCTGCGCCCCCTCCACCTGGTGCCCAGTGGCCGCGCCGCGCAGCTGCCACACGCACTCGCAGACCTGCGCGATGGCCTGGGCCGGGATGGCCTCGCCAAAGCAAGAGAGGCCGCCCGAGGGGTTGACCGGGACGCGGCCGCCAAGGGCCGTGGCGCCGTCGCGCAACAATTTCTCCGCCTCGCCCTCGCCGCACAGGCCGATGTCCTCGTACCAGTCGAGCTCGAGCGCGGACGAGAGGTCGTAGACCTCGGCCAGGCTGACGTCCTCCGGGCCGATCCCCGCCTCCGCGTAGGCCGCAGCGGTGATGGAGGGGCGGAACCCGCTGAGCGCCGAGTCACCGGACTGGCCCGCCAACGCGGCGGCCGAGTCGGTCGAGAAATTCGGCATCTCTATGACGGTGTTGGGGAACGACGGCGTGACGGTCGACACCGCGTCGATGGTCACCAACGGTGCGGCACCGCCGGCGTGGCGCCGGGCGAAGTCCATGCTCGAAAGCACGAGCGCCGCGCCGCCGTCGGAGGTCGCGCAAATCTCGAGCAGACGGAGCGGGTCCGCCACCATGGGCGACGCCAGCACCTCGTCGACCGTGACCTCCTTGCGGTAGCGGGCGTACTTATTGGCCAGTCCGTGGCGGGCGTTCTTCACCTTGACCTGGGCGAAATCCTCTTCGGTGGCCCCGAAGCGGTCCATGCGCCGACGCGCGTACAACGCGAAGTAGGTCGGGTTCGTCGCGCCCATCAGGTGGAAGCGGAGCCAGTCGGGGTCGTCCTTACGCTCACCGCCGACGGGCGTGAAAAAGCCTTTGGGGGTGGTGTCGGCACCAACAACCAGCGCGACGTCGCACAGGCCGGCCAGGATCTGCGCCCGTGCGCTGGCGATCGCCGCGGCGCCCGAGGCGCACGCCGCGTAGACGCTCGAGACCCGCGCCCCCGTCCAACCGAGGGCCTGGGCGAAGGTGGCACCCGAGACGAAGCCGGGGTACCCGTTGCGGATGGTGTCGGCCCCCGAGACGAACTGCATGTCGCGCCATGAGAGGCCCGAGTCGGCCAAGGCGTCGCGCGCCGCGGCGAGCCCGTACTCGACGAAGGGCCGGCCCCACTTGCCCCATTCGTGCATCCCCGCACCGAGTACGGCCACCTTCTTTTCGTCAGCCATCGCTCAGCCCTCCGTGTCCCTTCTGGCCGGCGGGCGCCGCGGCGGCCAACGGCCGCCACTTCCACACCAGGTAGTCGTGGCCCTCCTCCACATAGAGCGTGTCGATCACCAACTCGACCTCGTCGCCCACGGCGAGGTCATCGACCGTCACTCCGGCGACGACCTGACCCATGACGACCAGCTTCTCGGTCGCCAATTCGACGGCGACGAGGCAAAACGGCACGTAGGGATGAGCCGCCACATACGGCGGCGGGGGCTGGTAGCGGGCGTCGGTGTACGACCAGATGCGACCACGCCGCGACAACTCGACCGTCTCGAACTCAGAGGAGTCGCAGTCGGGGTTCTTGCAGTAGCTGGCTTCGGCGGGGAACGAGAACGTCCCACATACCGAGCAGCGTGATCCGAGCAGTGCCGGCTCCCGCCCGTCCTCGCCCGTCGTGAACCAGCCCTCGACGGCCGGGGTGCGCGCGCCCATCAACCGAGTCGCTCGATAATCGTCGCGTTCGCCTGGCCGCCGCCCTCGCACATGGTCTGGAGCCCATAGCGCCCACCGGTGCGCTCCAGCTCGTTCAAAAGCGTGGCCATGAGCCGCGCCCCCGAACAACCCGTCGGGTGCCCGAGCGCGATCGCGCCGCCGTTCACGTTGACCCGGTCCATGTCGGGGTGGAACTCGCGCCCCCAGGCGAGCACGACCGAAGCGAACGCCTCGTTGATCTCCACCAGGTCGATCTCGTCGAGCTGCAGCTTCGACTTGGCGAGCACCAGTTCGGTGGCCGGGATGACTGCAGTGAGCATGATCTGCGGGTCGTTGGCCGCCACGGCGAAAGTGTGGAAACGGGCCCGCGGCGTGAGCCCCAGCGATGTCGCCCGCTCCTCGCTCATGATCAGCACGGCCGCCGCCCCGTCCGAAATCTGCGAGGACGTCCCGGCCGTGACGGTGCCCGTCTCGGAGAACGCGCCCTTCAGCCCCGCCAGCTTCTCGAGGGACGTGTCGCGGCGAATCCCCTCGTCGACCTCCATGAGCCCGCCGACCTCGGCCGCACCGGGCACGTCGGGGTGCACCCGGGCTTCGAGAGCCACGATCTCGCGAGAAAATCGGCCCTCGTCGGTGGCTCGCGCCGCTCGCTGGTGCGACTGCAGCGCCAGGGCGTCCATCTCCTCACGCGAGACCGACCACCGCCGAGCGATCTCCTCGGCGCACTCGCCCTGGTGGATGAGCTCGAAGCGCTCTTTGTACAAGGGCCCGTAGGCCTCGCCCGGCCCGGGCTCGGTGGTCGACCCGATCGGGACTCGGCTCATCGACTCGATGCCGGCCCCGATGGCCACGTCCATGGCGCCGGACATCACAGCCTGGGCGGCGAAGTGGATTGCCTGCTGCGCCGACCCGCACTGGCGATCGACCGTGGTGCCCGGGACGGACTCGGGGAACCCAGCAGCCAGGGCGGCGTTGCGGGCGATGTTCATCGCCTGCTCGCCCACCGTCATGGTGCAGCCCATGACGACGTCCTCGACCAGCGACGGATCGAGGTCGTTCCGCGCCAGAAGGGCGGCCAGGGGCTGTGCGGCCAAATCGGTGGCGTGCCACCCGGAGAGGCGCCCGCCCCGGCGGCCGACCGGGGTGCGCACGGCGTCGACGATCACGGCGGTGGGCATGAAGCCCAATTCTGACGCCGAATCAGATTCTGTGCCAGACGGGGGGTGGAACCAGTTTCACCGGCCGTTCGGCCAACATATGGACCCATGCGCAGAGCCCTCGCCGCCGCCTTCGTCTGCGCGCTCGCCCTGACCGGCCTGACGAGCTGTACGACCAGCGCCAGCCCGACCCCGCCGGCCGTGGCCACCTCGGGCACGACGCCGGCTCCGCTGCTCAGCGCGGGGCAGCATGCCACCGTCACGTATTGCAACAACCAGCACGCCCGGGTCACCGAGCCGACCACCCTGGCCGGCCCGGCCCCCACCGCGGTCTACGTCCACGGGGGGTCCTGGGTGTCGGGCAACTACGCCACCGGCGGCTTCCTCATCGACATGATCGGCCCTGAGCTGGCCCGGGAGGGCTTCGTCGTCGTGAGCATCGACTACCGACTCGGGCCGAATGCAAAGTGGCCCGACCAGATCGTCGACGTGAAGTGTGCGATCCGTTACCTGCGGGCCAACGCGCACCAACTCAACATCGACCCCAATGCGATCGGCGCTTGGGGCCAGAGCGCGGGCGGCCACTTGGTCGGACTGCTCGGCACCGCGGGTCCCTCGGCCGGGTGGGACGTCGGCGCCTACCCGGACGAGTCGAGCAAGGTCAACGCCGTGGTGGACATGGCCGGGCCGAGCGACCTCTTGACGTTGGGCAACCAGGGCGACAGCTTCGGGGTGGAGGAGACGTTCGTCTCGCTTCTCGGCTCGATCCCGCGCAAGCAGCTCGGTTCCGACCTGCGTGCCGCGAGCCCCGTCACCTACATCGCGCCCAACGATCCACCATTCCTCCTCATGCACTCCACCGACGACGAGATCGTCTACCCCCAGCAGTCCAGGGAGATGGCGTGGGACCTCGGCGCCAACAACGTGCCGCACCAGCTCGTGATCGTCGACGGCGGTGGCCACGAGTTCGACAACCCAGGGGAACACCCAACCGAGGCGGGCATCGCCCAGGCCATCACCCAATTCTTCGTGCGCACGCTCGTGTATCACCAGCCGCTCGATACCAACCCGAACGGCAACGTCGGTCCCCTCACATCCAGTAACGCCGGCAGCTCGGGCAACACGGGCAACACCGACAATCCCGTCGTCGGCAACAGCTGACCGCCCCGGCTGACCACCGTCCTTGGCGCCGCCGGGGCCGCTGTGGAAGATTCGCTGACCCATGGACCTGACCTTCGGCCCCGAGCTCGATGCCTTCCGAGCCGAGGTGCGCGCCTGGCTGGCCGCGCACGTTCCCGCCGAGCCCCTGCCCTCGTTCGACACCGCCGGGGGCTTTGAGGCCCATCGGGCCTGGGAACGGACGATGTATGACGACCGCTGGTCCGTGGTCAGCTGGCCGGTCGAGTACGGCGGCCGCGACCTCGGCATCTTCGAGTGGCTCGTCTTCGAGGAGGAGTACTACCGCGCCCGCGCGCCGAAGCGGGTCAACCAGAACGGCATCTTCCTGCTCGGCCCGACGATGCTCGAGTACGGGACGGACGCCCAAAAACTGCGATACCTCCCGCCGATGGCCTCCGCCGACGAGATCTGGTGCCAAGGCTGGTCCGAGCCCGACGCCGGCAGCGACCTCGCCGGCATCCGCTCCCGGGCCGCCCGCAACGACGAGGGCGACGGGTGGATCCTCGACGGCCAGAAGACCTGGGCCAGCCGCGGTGCGTTCGCCGATTGGTGCTTCGGCATCTTCCGCACCGACCCCGAGGCGGAGCGCCACCGCGGCCTGACCTACTTCCTCATCGCGATGGACTCGCCCGGCGTG
>DASZLL010000041.1:0-15265 GCA_035552395.1 Acidimicrobiales bacterium | reverse complement strand
CCAACATGGGGGCCATCCAGGGCGAGATCCCGGGCCTCCTCGAGATGCTCCCCGCACCGATCCCGACCTTCTTGGCGACGCCCGACCTCATCATCGAGACCACGTGCCAGTCCGAGGAGAATCCCGAGGACGTCCAGCTCGGCGAGCAGTTCGTGGCGTCGGTCGTAAATGCGGTGATGAAGGGCCCCGCCTGGCACAAGACCTTGCTGGTCTGGCTCTACGACGAGCACGGCGGTTATTACGACCACGTGCCCCCGGCGGCGGCCCTCCCCCCCGACAACATCGCCCCGAAGCTCGGCGCCGGCGACCAGCCCGGCGGGTACGACATGTACGGCCTCCGGGTCCCCGTGGTGGTGGTGAGCCCGTGGGCCAAGCCGGCCGCGGTGACCAACGTGGTGCACGACCACACGTCGGTCCTGGCCACGATCGAGCGGCAGTGGAACCTGCCGGCGCTCACCTACCGCGACGCCAACGCCGCCACGCTGACCGACTTCTTGGACCCGTCGGTCATGAGCTTCCCGGAGCCGCCCACCCTGGCCAAACCGGCGAACCCGCTGCCCGAGCTGCTCGTGGGCTACAAGGGCCAGCCGGTGCCGCCGGCCCCCTCCGCCACCGTGCCGGGCTGAAGCCAGCTTTTCGTTTGCTGCTGCTTCCTGCTTCACCCTGCTTCGCACGCCCGGTGGGGCGAGGCATAAGGTGGGTGACATTGGTGTCAGGGAACTGCGGGCACCGCCGGGACACAAGGGGAGGACACAGATGCGCACCGAAGACATGATCCTGGTCAGCGTCGACGACCATGTGATCGAGCCGAGGGGCATGTTCGACGGGCTGCTGCCGGCCAAGTACGCGGATGCGGCGCCCAAGCTGGTCCGCCGCGACGACGGCACGGACGTGTGGCTCTACGACGGCAACCAGATCCCCAACGTCGGCCTCAACGCCGTGGTCGGCCGCCCGCCCGAGGAGTACGGGATCGAGCCCACCTCGCTCGAGGACATGCGGGTCGGCTGCTACGACGTCCACGAGCGGGTGCGCGACATGTCGGTCAACGGCGTGCTCGGCTCCATGTGCTTTCCCTCCTTCCCCCAGTTCTGCGGTCAGCTCTTCGCCCGGCGCGAGGACAAGGACGAGGCCCGCGCCATGGTGCAGGCGTACAACGACTGGCACATCGACAAGTGGTGCGGGGCCGAGCCCGGCCGCTTTATCCCCCTCTCCATCCCGGTCATCTGGGACCCCGAGCTCGGCGCCGAAGAGGTGCACCGGGTGGCGAAGAAGGGCTGCCACGCCGTGACCTTCTCGGAGAACCCCGAGAAGCTGGGCTGGCCCTCCCTGCACAACGAGCACTGGGACCCCTTCTGGGCCGCTTGCGCCGACGAGGGCACCGTCGTGTGCATGCACCTGGGGTCGTCGTCGCAGATCCTCATGACCTCGATCGAGGCGCCGATCGACGTGATGATCAGCCTGCAGCCGATCAACATGGTGCAGGCCGCGGCCGACCTGGTCTGGTCACCCATCCTGCGCAAGTACAAGGACCTGCACTTCGCGCTCTCCGAGGGCGGCATCGGCTGGATCCCCTACGCCCTCGAGCGCATCGACTACGTCTACCAGCACCACCACAAGTGGACGGGCCAGGACTTCGGCGACCAGCTGCCCAGCCAGGTCTTCAAGGACCGCGTCATCACCTGCTTCATCGACGACGCCTTCGGCGTGGCGAGCCGCGACTACCTCAACATCGACAACATCACGTGGGAGTGCGACTACCCGCACTCGGACTCGACGTGGCCCCAGTCCCCCGAGGCGCTCATGAAGTATCTCGACGGCGTGTCCGACGAGGACATCAACAAGATCACGCACCTCAACGCCATGAAGCACTTCCAGTTCGACCCGTTCAGCGTGCGGCCGCGCGAGAAGTGCACGGTGGCGGCGTTGCGGGCCGAGACGACCGACGTCGACACCTCGCTGGTGTCGCGGGCGCGCGGGCAGACGAGCGTGAACGAAAAGGGCATCGTGAGCGTGAGCGGGTTCGTGACGCGGCTCAGCGCCGACGACTGAGGCTCCCTCACCCGAAGACGGCACACCCGAGCCCATGTCGATCGACTACGTCAGCGGTGAGGACCACATCGTCACCATCACCATCAACCGCCCCGAGGCGCGCAACGCGCTCGACATGGAGCACTTCTACCAATTGCGCTGCGCCTGGGACCGCTTCGGCGAGGACGACGACGCCTACGTCGCCATCGTCACGGGCGTGGGCAAGGACTTCTGCGTCGGCGCCGACCTCAAGTCCTACATCCCGCAGATCACCGAGCTGCAGAAGAAGATGAAGGGCGGCCAGAACCCCGACGAGTTGGGCGGCTACCGCCTCGACGACGGGGTCAAGGCCGTGCTGCGCGGAACCAAGCTCTACAAGCCGGTCATCGCGGCGGTGAACGGCACCTGCGTCGCCGGCGGGATGGAGATGTTGGGTGGGACCGACCTCCGCGTGGCCAGCGACACCGCCACCTTCGCGGTGATGGAGCCCAAGCGCGGCCTCTTCGCCGGCGGCGGCACGACCGTCCGCCTGCCCCGCCAGATCCCCTACCCCGCCGCCATGGAGTTCCTGCTCTGCGCCGACCAGGTACCCGCACCGCGGGCCTACGAGATGGGCCTGCTCAACGAGGTGTGCCGGCCGTCCGACCTGATGGACCGCGCGTTGGACTTCGCGCACCGCATCACGGCCAACGGGCCCTTCGCCGTCCGCAAGACGAAAGAGTCGGTGCTACGCGGCCTGGCCACGGATATGAAGGAGGCCTACCGGATCGAGTCGGAGATCTCCGGCGAGGTCTTCAGCAGCGAGGACGCCACGGAGGGGCCCCTCGCCTTCGCCGAGAAACGGACGCCGGTTTGGAAGAACCGCTGAGGGCCGACCGGGCGAGGCGGCCGGGTGATCTCTGGCGGTGCGCCGGTGGCGATCACTCCGCTCGCATCGCGGTCATCGGTGACACTCGGGCGGCCGACCACCCCGGGCCTGCGGCGATCAGGTTCGCCACGACCAGGACGCACGGGACCACCGCCGCCAGCGCCAGCAAAGGCACCGATGTCGGGCTGGAGGACCCGATGCCGTTCGCGACGATGCTCCAGGCCCAGCGGCCGGCGGCGATCCCGACCGGCAGGCCGACGATCAGTGCCACGAGGCCCATCGAAGACGCCTGCCACGCGACGACGCCCGCCACTTGACGGCGCACGAACCCCACTGTCTTGAGAATGGCCAGGTCGCGCCGGCGCCGGCTGACCGACACGATCAACGCGTTCCCGACCGTCGCCACGCCGAGCACCACGACGAGCCCGGTCAGCAAGTACGGAAGCCGATCCACACTCTGGAGGTTGATGACGTCTTCGGGCGGAACGTGCCGTAGGACGTCGGAGCCAAATTGGCGTTGGAGGCTGGCCAGTCCCGCCGCCGGGGCGACCCCGTCGGCGTAGCGGACGAGGAAGAGGTCGAAGACCAGTCCAGGCAGGCCGTTGGCCACGGGCTGCGTGGCAGCTTCACGGTGCAGGGCGGGGCCGTAGACCCACCCTCCTTCGCCCATCCCGTTCGTCAAGAGATCGCCCACCGAGGGCGCGATCATCTCTCCAACGATCCGGAGCGTGATCACACCCCCCGCCGCCGGGATCCGTACCGTCTGGCCGAGGTGCCGGTGCAGCGCCTGCATCGTCTTGCTCGCCAGGACGATCTGGTCCGGCGCCCGCGGCGGATGCCCCGCGACGATCGTCGGGTGGACCGATCCCTTGAGGGAGTCGAGGGCGATCAGGAACTGGACGAGGTGGCCGTCGATCGTGGCCGTCCCTTGGTTCGCTCCGGCGATCAGCGCGATGGCGGCATACCCGCTGACGTCGCGATTGTGCGCGAGTAGTGCGGCCGTCGCCTGCTCGTGATCGCTCTGGTCGTTGGGGTTGCCCACCAGCACGTCCCAGTTCCAGCCCTGGGCCCGCGGGCTCGCGAGCAGACCGTTCAAGCTGGCGCCAAAGGTCAGCGCGGCCGCCACCGTGGCGATCGACACGATGGCGCTCACCACTCCGCTCGCCGTGGCCCCCGCGAGGCCCCGGCGCGGTTCGAGACCGAATCGGAGGCCGATCGCGGGCACCGGCGACACGCTCCTGGCCAACCAACCCGACAGCGCCCCCGCCCGCGCCACGGCGGGATCGTCGTCGTTGGTGGTGAGAGGCCGGCCGCTGAGCCGAAGTGCGGGCACGAACGCCGCCAGCGTGATCAGCGCCGCCAGGATGAAGAACCCGGGCACCAGGAACGCCGGGTCGGCCTTGAGGCCTGGGCTGATCTCGGCCTGACGAGCCAGCCCCACCGGCATCAAGGGCGACGCTGCGACCGCGGCGACGACCGCGAGGGCGGCCCCCACCACGCCGACCAGGCCGCTCACGGCGATCTCGGCCGAGACGAGCTGTCGCCGGTCGGCACCCAAGCTGCGCAGCACCGCGAAATCGCCAGATTGGTTCCGAACCCGGCGTCCGATCGCCTGCCCGACGAACAGGAGGGTGATCAGGCCGACCAAGAGGCCGAAGATGATGAGGGCGATCACGTCGAGGTAGATGCCTCGCTGTGCGCTCTGGGCGGCCCGGTTGATGCCGTACACGTTGCCCGCGTTGGCGAACGTGATGGCCCCGCCCGAAGCCTTGGCGACGGCGCCGCCGAAGGCGCCCCAGTCCGCCGCGCCGTGATGGAGCCGTACCCCGACGAGGTTGATGTCGGGGATCTGCTGCACCGATACGCCGAGATCCCGCGCGAGCTCTTGGAGGAATGCTGGGGTCGTATAGAGGTTGCGTTGGCTCTCGTACGCCACGTCTTGGCGGTCGACCAGGGGGAGCACGGCGTTGACGTCCTGAGGGAAGCGCACGATCCCCGTGACGTGCACCTGATAGACGGGCCCCGCGGGCCGGACGGGGGTCCCGGTGCTCTCGGCCAGCTGGCCGCCCGCGACCTGCCCGTACGAGTAGGCGTACAGCCTGACCGTGCTGCCGACGTGCAGGTGCTGCCCCGAAGCCGCGAGCTCGTTGATGGCGACCTCGAACGGCCGGTCGGGTTGGGGCAAACGGCCGGCCAACACCATCGGACGATCGACGCGGCGGTACAGGTCGGCATCGGCATCGCCCAAGACGTTGACTTGCGAAGTGTCGCTCCCGGCAGGGGACTGCGAGAAGAACAGGTACGGCGCCCGGAAGAACGCCGCCACCTGCGGCAGGTGGAGGACGCGTTGTTCGGCCGGAGCGAGCGCGAGCGAATCCGGGGGAATGCCCGGCGTCACCGGGGGCGAGGCGACGTTGCCGAAGAGGAACCCCCCGGTGTCAGGAAGGCTGTACGACACAAACTGGGGCACCGCAGTGTCGGTGCGCTGCGCGCCGGCCAACGCGGTGACCGCCGCGCCTCCGCCGATGCCCGTGACGACGGCGAGGAGGGCGAGCGCCTTCCACCGATGCCGCAGCGCGGCCTGGACTCGAAGCCAAACGAAGCTCATGCGCAATGGAGTAACGAAGTCGCTGCCACCGCCATCATGGAGCGAATTGAGCCATGTCGACGGGATCGCTCCAAGGGTGCTGGCAGGTCGGCCGGAGGGGAAGGTGACTTCACCTGGGTCCGCCACGCCTTTCTGAGCTTGGCATCGGACCCGGGAATCGCCCTCTGATCTGGCGCGACCCGAGCGGCGCGTGACGCCCGGTGCGCTCAGCGCCGCTCTGCGCCGCTCAGCGCCGCTCGAGTGAATACACCATGGTCACCTGGTCGGTCTCGGTCTGGCTCCCCGGCTCGACCGGAACCGACGTGGCGTCGTTGCTCTGCGCGCCGTAGGGGAGGCTGGCAGCCGGTGCAAAGACGGATGGCTGCGTGGTGTCGGTGAGCGAGCAGACAGCGCCGAGCTTGCGCCCCGCCGCGGCCGCCATGGCGCCGGCGTGCGCCACCGCCTGGTGCACCGCCTTGACCCGGGCCTGGTCCTCCACTCCGGTGGCGTCGGCGAAGGAGAAGAGCAGCGAGTTGACGGTGGCGGCCTTGCCCGTCGCGGTGACCACGGCGTCGATGGCGTCGCCGGCCGTCTTGATGTCGCGCAGCTTCGCGGTCACGGTGTTGGTGGCCTGGTAGCCGGTGAGCGTGGGCACGCCCTTGGGGTAGACGTACTGCGGCGCCAGGGTCAGCCCCGTGGTCTGGACGTCGGCATGGTCCACGCCGTGTCCGCCGAGGGCAAGGAGCGCCTGGTTCACCTCGGTGTTGTTCTGGTGCAGCGCGTCGGCGGAGGTGCCCGCCGTGCTGGTGAACCCGAACACCGCGGTCAGGAGATCGGGTGTGCCCTCGGCCTGGCCGGTGCCCTGCACGGTCAGGTGGGGCAGGGAGGGCCCGCAGCCAGCCGGCGCCGGATCGGACGTGCTGGCGCCGGCGCTGAGCGCGAACCCCAGGCCGGTGCCGCCGATGACGAGGGCACCGACCGCGACCGCGACTGCGGCCACCCCAGCACGCCCGCCGGGATACCACCGGGTGCGGGGGTGTGACGGTGCGTCGTACGGCTCGTGGTCCTGCCCAACGCTCCTCTGCGGCGCCGGCGCCTCGTTGCCCTCGGCCATGGTGGCGACCTCCGTGCGTGCCCGGAGGGCCCGCGTCGCCATACATGACGCACGGCGGGGTCGCTTGGTTCGCCGGATGTTCAGCCCAGCGCGGCGATCGCCTCCGGATCGAGCGTGATGTCGGCGGCGGCCAGGTTCTGCTCGAGGTGCTCGAGCGACGAGGTGCCGGGGATCAGCAGCACGTTCTGGCCCTGCTGCAGCAGCCACGCCAGCGCCACCTGGGCCGGCGTGACGCCCAGGCGACCGGCCGTGGCCACCACCGCGGGGTGGCTGAGCACCGGCTGGTCGGGCATGAAGGCGGAGCCGAGCGGGAAGTACGGCACGTAGGGCACGCCGTCGGCGGCGCAGGCGTCGAACACCGCCTGGTCGGAGCGGTCGGCGACGCTGAAGGCATTCTGGACACAGGCGACGGGCGTCGCCGCCATGCCCTGGCGGTACTCGTCGAGCGAGACCGTACTGAGGCCCACCGCGCCGATCAGGCCTTCGTCGCGCAGGGCGACCATGGCGGCCAGCTGCTCGTCGAGCGGGACGTCGGACTCGTGATGCCGGCGCAGGTTGACCACCGGGACCTGGTCCAGTCCGAGGGATGCCAGGTTGGCCTCTAACCCGGCACGCAGCTCTTCGGGTCGCTGGGCGGCAAGCCAATGGCCCGCGTCGTTGCGCTGGGCGCCGACCTTGGAGACGAGCACGAGGTCGTCGGGGTACGGGTGGAGCGCCTCGCGGATCAGTTCGTTGGCCACGTCCGGCCCGTAGAACTGCGCCGTGTCGATGTGGTTGACCCCGGCGTCGACGACACGGCGGAGGATGGCCAGGGCGGTGGCACGGTCCTTGGGCGGCCCGAACACGCCGGGGCCGGGCAGCTGCATGGCACCGAAGCCCAGGCGGCGGACGGACCGTCCGGCCAGGGTGGTCACGATCTCGGTATCTGGCATGGTGCCAGCTTGCCGTGCGCGCCGTGGGGACGAAGCGGTCGGGATCCGATCAGGCCGGGGCGGTCTTGCGCAGGGCCCGCAACGAGGGAAAGCCGACGATCAAGGTCTGCAGCCGCCAGCCGCGCGGCGCCAGGCCACGCCGGCGAGCCATGCGGCCGGCGACGAGCGCCTCGCCGACGTGGATGACGGCGGTGGCGGCGAGGAGGGCCTGGAGCGCCTCCCGCGGCGGGAGCTTGTCCCCGCTCATCTCGCCGGCTCGGTCGTAGGCGGGCAGGCTCAACGCCAGACGCGCCAAGAGCACGATGCCGCCGTCGAGAAGCAGGAACCAGAACAAGGAGGGGCGCACGACGCCCGACCGCTTCGCCTTTGCTTGTGCCATGTCCAAGTTCTACTGACCGGAACCGCCCCGGGCCAAACGGACGGGCTGGCGGCTCGCCGCGAGCTGCCCGCAGGCGGCGTCGATGTCCGCACCCCTGGTGATCCGGATGGTGGCGTTCACACCCGCAGCGATCAGCTCGTCGCGGAACCCACGCACCCGGGCGGGGGGCGAGCCGACCACGGGGTAGCCCGGCGTCGGGTTCAACGGGATCAGGTTCACGTGGGCGCCGAGGGGCCGCGCGAAGCCAGCCAGCTCGGAGCCGTCGCTGCGCCGGTCGTTGACACCGTCGATCAGGGCCCACTCGATCGACAGACGCCGTCCGCTCGCCGCCACGTACTCTGCGCAGGCGGCGGCCAACTCGGCCAACGGGTAGCGCCGGTTGATCGGGACGAGCTCGTTGCGGAGCTCGTCGTTGGCGGCGTGGAGCGACACGGCGAGGTTCACCGGCAGCGTCTCTGCGGCCAGGCGGCGGATGCCCGGGACGATGCCTACCGTCGAGAGCGTGAGGTGCCGCGCCGAGAGCCCCATCTCGCCGTGCAGCCGCACGACGGCCGCCCAGACCCTGTCGTAGTTGGCCAGCGGCTCCCCCATCCCCATGAACACCACGTTGGACAGCCGCCGTGGCCGCGCCGCCCGCAGGGCGACGGCGACCTGCTCGACGATCTCGCCGGAGGAGAGCTGCCGCTGGAACCCGGCCTGGCCCGTGGCACAGAACTGGCATCCCATGGCACAGCCGGCCTGGGTGGAGACGCACACCGTGACGCGGTCGGGGTAGCGCATCAGGACGGTCTCGACCCTGGCGTCGTCGGCCAGGGACCACAGCCACTTGGTCGTCTCGCCGTCGTCGGCGCTGCGCTGGGCCGCCTCACGCAGGGCCGGCGGGAGCGCCGCCTCGAGGGAGGCCCGCAGTGGCGCCGGAAGGTCCGTCATCTCCTCTGGTCGCTGCACGCGGACGTGCAACCCCTCCCAGACCTGGCGGGCCCGGTAGGCCGGCTGGCCGGGTAGGAGCGCCGAGAGCTCTTCCCGCGTCATGTCGTAGGGCGCCGGCACGGCCCCTCAGGCTACGGGGCTTGGGGCCCTACAGGATCAGCACTGCTCCCACGGCACCGCAGCGGACGCCGAACAGGCCCCCGTGGGATTGGTGAAGACGTCGGTGCCGAACACCTGGGGTACGTTGCGCGCCTCACCGAGGCGGGCCAGATCGAAGATCGACTCGAACGAAGCCAGAGCGGAGAAGTGGTTGTAGTCGACGTGGCTCGTCGTACCAGGCGTGATGAAGGGCGAGAGCGCCACGGCGCCGATAACCCCGCCGCCGGGCCCCGTCAGTCCGGGCGGCAGCACGCCGAGCCCTGGCATCTCGTTGCAGCAGGCCGCCGTGTCCGAGTCCGAGCCCTCGTCGAACGTGATCAGCAGCAAACCGTCCTGCTTGAAGGCCGGCGACGAGGTGATCATCGGGACCCAGGTGTGCAGGAACGAGTCGATGTCGGCCAGGGCGGACGCCCCGCTCGGCTGGTTCTGGCACGGGAAGTCGTGCCCGTCGTTGCACAGGTTCGGCGTGATGAGCGAGTAGTTCGGGGTCGTCACCACCGACTTGAGATCGGTAGTCAGACCCGTCTCGCCGGGCAGTGCGCTCGCCGGCATGGCACCGGTCGGGCTGCCCAGCGCAACGACGTGGCTGTCGCAGTACGCCTTGTCGCCCGTGATCGAACTGAAGTACACGAACGGGTCGTGACGCGAGGCGTACCCGTCGCCCGACACCGCGTCCTGCGTGTGGTCGATGGCGTCGGCGCCCGGGTGACCGCAGGCGGCGGCCTCGCGGCTGGGCACGTTGCCCATGTCCTCCATATAGCCCTTCCACGACAGGCCGGCATTCGTCAGCTGGTTGCCGATGGTATTGATTGACGTTGGATACACGCAGCCGAGACCCTGGTCGATGCCGTTCACCACCAGGCCCACGAAATTCAGATAGTCGACACAGTCGGTTTGATTGAAGAGGTTCGGCGGCTGGCCCGACACCATGGCGGTGTAGTTGTCATTGCTGGCGTGGCCGACGGCGTAGAAGGCGGGGAGGTAGGCGCCTGCGCTCGTGAGGGTGCTGGCGAGATACGGGTCAGCACTCGGATTGGCGAAGGTGGAGGTGGCGCTCTCGTTCTCGAGCACGATCTCGAAGAGGTGCTTGATCGGCGCGGTCGCCGCACCCGCCGAGGTGGTGCCCGCTACGGAGCGCGAACGTGGCGCTCAGCATTGCCGCGACCGTCGCCAGCATCCGTAGGAGTGACCCCGAGCGCATCGTGCGCATCGCGCGCATCGTGCGCATCGCGCGCATCGCGCGCATCGCGCGCATCGCGCGCATCGCGCGCATCGTCCGGTTCGTTTGCGTCTTGCGTGCCGCGTGTTCCCGCCTTCTCGTCATGATCCTCCCGCGCTCGTCCGCCGATCTCGTCGGGACGTTAGTGCTCGCGCGCCCGGACAGGCCGTGCCGCCGGTCCGTGACAACCCTGTCACGCATTGATCGCGGGTTCGTCGGCCGGAGGTAACCCAACGGCCCCAGCGGACGTTTGGCGCACGGATCCTTCTCTGACGCGGACCTCAGATACGGTGAGGTCCCCACGGCCCAAGGAGACCGATGAGCAACACCGAGACGAGCGACGACCCGGTCGGTACCGACCTGATCCGGCGGATCGAGGACGGCATCTGCTGGATCACGCTCAACCGCCCCGAGGCGGGCAACGCGCTGACCCAGTTCATGCGTGACCGACTCGCCGAGTGGGTGCGCGACGCCTCGTCCGACCTCTTCGTGCGCGCCGTCGTGATCGCGGCCACCGGCGACAAGGCCTTCTGCACCGGCGCGGACCTCCGTGGCGGGCGGCGCCCGCCCCGCCCCAAGCCCGACGATGCTCCCGACAACGTGGTCGGCGACGGTGCCCGCACCATCCGGGACGGCTGGCAGGCCCTGGTGACATCGATCCTCGACTGCGAGAAGCCGGTCATCGCCGGCGTCAACGGCACGGCGGCGGGGGGTGGCATGCACCTGGCGCTGGCCTGCGACCTGGTCGTGATGGCCGAAGAGGCGAAGTTCGTCGAGGTGTTCATCCGGCGCGGCATCGCTCCCGATGCCGGCGGGGCCTGGATCCTCACCCGGCTGGTCGGCATCCAGAAGGCCAAGGAGCTGTTCTTCTTCGGCGACGACGTGCCCGCCACCGAGGCCCTTCGCATCGGTTTGGTGAACCGGTTGGTGCCCCGGGCCGACCTCCAATCGACGCTCGAGGAGATGGCCGGCCGACTGGCCCAGGGCCCCACGAAGGCGATCTGGGTGGCCAAGTGGCTGACCAACCGCGCCCTCGATGTCGACCGCGCCACCTCGCTCTACGACGAGGCGATGGGCCAGGAACTGGTGGTCCACACAGCCGACTCCACAGAGGGCATCGCCAGCTTCGTGGAGCGACGACCCCCGGAGTTCAAGGGCTGGTAGAAAGCCGGGTTCTCCCGGCGAAGCCACCGCCCGCCCAAGCCGTCACGGCTTCGACGTCGTCGCCGTCGCCGACCCCGACGTCGTGGTCGTCGTCGCTCCGAGGTTCGTCGTGGTCGTCGTCCCGAACAGCCCGGTCGTGCTGGGCGTGGTGGTCGAGGTCGTGCTCGTGCTCGTAGTGGTGGACGAGCTCGTCGTGCTCGTTGTCGTCGAGGTCGACGTCGACGTCGACGTCGTGGTCGTCGTGGTGCTGGTCGCCGGCGGCGACTGGTTGAAGAGGTTCCCGAGCGACGGCCCGTTGCCCGTGCTGCCGAAGATCGAGGCGAGCGGCTTCCCCGCGATCAGCTCCACTGCGGTCACGGTCAGAAGCGCCAGCAGGAAAACGATTGCGGCCGTCCCGGCGATGGCCGACCAGGAGAATCTCCGACCGCCGCGACGCCCCCGGGGCACTGCCGTCGCCGACGCCTCCAGGTGCTCGGTCGATGGGGCGTCCGCCTCGGCCGAAATCTGGAGGTACTGGGTTTCGTCAGCCGACGCGGCGGCCGAGTCCATCTCGGTCGTGTCGTCCTTCCCGCCCCCGACCACCTCCGTGGGCGCAGCCGCATCCGTCGTCGGTGCCGCCACATCGGTCGACGACGCCGCCGCTCCGGCGGCGCCCGTGCCGCCGAGACGGCGGAGCAGCGTCGAGGTCGACCCTTCGGGCACTCGGACGACCACCTGCTTGACGGCCTCGTGACCGCGCTCGATCGATTGCGAGACCAGTGCGGAGCCGATGGTCGCCGCGGCCGAGCCGATGGCGACGCCAATGATCGTGCCGGTGACGCCGAAGCTCGAGGCGATCAGCGCCGCCAGCACCGCGCCCGCGACGGAGGCCAGGATCTGCCGGAAGGAGAACTTCACGACTACGAAGTGGAGTCGCCGAGTGCGGGCTCCACCGCCCGGGCGATGAATTGCCGCGCCGCGGAGTCGAGCACCCAGTCGTGCCCGAAGCGGGCGATCGGCGCAGCGAAGCGCGACACGATCGCCAGAGCGGTGTTGCCCGGCGCCAGCGAGCTGTGCAGAGTCGCCACGCACCCAGTCACCCCAGGCGCGCCGGCCGCCGCGGCGTCGCCGTTCTGCCCCACTCGGGACTCCATCTTCTCGAGCGTCAAGGTTGCGTCGCCCACTACGTCGCCCAGTACCCGCGCCCTCACGAGCGACGGTGCCTCGACGTGGTCGATCACCACTCGGAATCGCACCAGATAGGGCACGGGCGGCTGCACCATGCAGCGCCACTCGTCACCCAGCGACAGCCCCCGACCCTCGAACTCGCGCAGCCAGGGCCACCACGAGCGGTAGTTCTCGACACCGCTCATGAGCGACCACACCATCTCGGGCGACAGCGGCAGCTCGTAGCGGTGCACAGTCGTGATCGCACCGCGGAGCTTGCGCCCGCCCACCTCACCGGCGCCGTCGCTGTCACCGGCTCTGCCCCCGCCCCCCGCCGAGCCGCTCACTCCCCGACCGCGCCGTCGATGAGCTCGCGCAAGAAGTCGGCGTGCCCGTTGTGCCGGGCGTACTCCTCGATCATGTGGACCATGATCCAACGCAGCGACATGGTGACCCCCCGGCGGGCCCGCGCCGCCAGCTGGTCCATGCTCTGGGCGCCGGCGACGATGCCACGCGAGACCTCGCACTGGCGCTGGAACCGCTCGATGTCCTCCATGGCCTGCGCCGGGTCGAGGTCGTTCCAGTCGGCGTCCACGTCGTGGTCGGTCGAGATCGGTTGCGGCGTCGACGCACCGGCGAAGACGCGCTCGAACCAGTGCCACTCGACGATGGTCATGTGCCGCACGATGCCGAGCAGGCTGACTCTCGAGGGTGGCACGCTCTGGCGCACCAGCGCGTCGCCGTCGAGCGACTCGCACTTCCACCGCAGCGTGGCGCGCTGGTAGTCCAGCCACGGCGGCAACATCGTGGCGTCGTCGCCGGCGAGCGGCGGCTCGGGACGGGTCACGGCGGGGGGCATCGAGCCAGGTTATCGGCGCAATCTCCGGTCGTTCCGACGCCGATAGCATGGCCAACGTGCGTGAACGCTGGCTTTCCGGGCGAGCCGTTGCGCTGCACGTGGTCATGCTCGTGGCCGTCCCTGGTTGCACGATCGCGGCGTGGTGGCAGATCAACCGGGCGCAGGACGGCAACCAGCTGAGCTACCTCTACTCGGTGATGTGGCCCGTCTTCGGCCTCCTCGCCATCATCTTCTGGTGGATGCTCATCCATACCGATTACGACACCGTCGGGCTCAAGGGCATGCGCCGGCAACAGGCAGCGGCCAATGGGGTGGCCGCCTCGTCGGCTACCGCTCCCAACGTGGCCGAGGCGCCGTTCGATTCCGCCGCCGAAGATGACCCCGAGCTCGCCGCCTACAACGAGCGGCTGGCCAAGCTCGCGTCCCAGGGGCCAAAGACGTGGCGCCGGCGCGAGTCGGTCGTCGTGCGCCGCGCCCCGTGAGGCTCACCGAGCGCGGTCTGCGCGGCGCATTGTTCCGTTACCAGCTGATGGCCAACATCGTCGGCGTGCTCGTCATCCCACTGTTCGTCTTCACGGGGCTGCACATCGCGGTTGGTGGCTACAAGCCCGAGCTCGCCATCTTCGGCGTTGGCCACGGCTACCTCTACATCGTGTACCTGATCTGCGCCGGACTCCTCGCGCTCAAGGCGCGGCTCAACGTCCTGTGGATCCTCTTGATGTTCGGCGCCGGCCTCGTGCCCGGGCTCACCTTCCTCGTCGAGTGGATCGTCGTCACCCGCAAGATCCACCCGTTGCTCACCGCGTCAACGGCCGACGCCGAGGGCCAGGCGGCGTCGGGGGTCAGCCCAGCCGCTCGATGACGGTGCCGTTGGCCTGGCCGCCGCCCTCGCACATCGTCTGGTAGCCGTAGCGGCCGCCGGTCTCCTCCAGGTGGTTGAGCAGCGTCCCCATCAGGCGCACACCGCTGGCCCCGAGCGGGTGGCCGATCGCGATCGCCCCGCCCCGCGGGTTGAAGCGCGCCATGTCGTAGGAGAATTCCTTCTGCCACATCAAGGCGATGGCCGCGAAGGCCTCGTTGCACTCCACGGCGTCGAACTCCTCGATCGTCATGCCGGAGCGCTTGAGCAGCTTGTGCGTCACCGGCACCGGCGCCGACAAGACGATGGCCGCATCGTCGGCCGCCACGGCGAAGTGCAACAAGCGGGCGCGGATGGGCAGACCGAGCTCCTCGGCCGTCGCCCGCTCCGCGATCAGCATCGCTGCGGCACCGTCGGTCACCTGTGACGCGTTGCCGGCGGTGATGTCGGGCGCCGTCTCGGGCTCCCAGCTCTGGGCCGGCGGCAAGGCGGCCAGCCCCTCGAGCGTGGAAGTGCGCCGGATGCCCTCGTCGGTGCGCAGGAACTCGCCGGTCAGGCTGCCGTCCTCGGCCTTGATCGGCACCGCGACGGCCTCGCGCTCGAAGTGACCGGAGTCCCAGTTCGCCGCGGCCCGCCGGTGTGACTCGAGCGCGTAGGCGTCCATCTCCTGGCGCGTGATGCCGTAGCGGTCGGCCAGCACCTGACTGACCCGGAACTGGGTCCACAGCCGGCCGTCGACGTGCTCGAGGAACGATGGCGGGAACGGCCCCGTCCCGCCGCGAGCATTGCTGGCCAGCGGCACCCGGCTCATCACCTCGGCACCGCACGCCACGACCAGGTCGTAGTGCCCGGCCGCCACGCCGGCCGCGCCAAAGTGCACCGCCTGCTGGGACGAGCCGCACTGGCGGTCGACCGTGGTGGCCGGCACGGTCTGTGGGAGCCCGGCCGAGACCCACCCGTTGCGGGCCAGGTTGGTGCTCTGCTCGCCCACCTGGGTCACGCAGCCGCCGATGACGTCGTC
>DASZLL010000040.1:0-4452 GCA_035552395.1 Acidimicrobiales bacterium | reverse complement strand
TCACGTACGGCCGACGTCGCGACGAGGCGCGCACCCGTCACCCGCTCGACATCCATAATTGCCCGGTACTCCCTGAGCACGTCGAGTGTGCGTGCGATCGCCTCGGGTTGGAGCTGACGGGCGGCGTCCACACCGGCGCCCAGTCGGGTGATGCGCATCTCGCGCGCCGCCACCTCCCCCGCCGTCGTGACCACGAGCAGCCGGGTGGAGTTGGTTCCACAGTCGACGGCGGCGACGGCGGTCGTGTCGCTCATCCCGCGTGATTACCACAGCAGTGAGGGCGACTCACTCCTCAGGTCTGGCGAGGCCCAACTGCTCGGCTGTCCACGCCCCAACGGGGTCAGCGCCCCCGGCCAGGTACCAGGCGAGATGCGCGTGCAAACATTTGACTCCTGCACGGGTGCCGCCCACGCCCCCGCTCGGGCGTGGCCCAGTGCGCTCCGGCGGGATCAACGCGTCACGTTCCGCCGCATAGCGACGGTGAGACTCGGCCAGCGCCTCGGCGTCCACCTCCCGCTCCGCTTCACGCACCCCACCGGACGCCTCCAAGCGCCCGACCTCGGCCCGCAAGCTGGGGTCCACGAGCCAGTAGCGCGTCGGCATCGGCGTCCCGTCCCGCAGGAACGGTTCGTTCTGAATGACCAGGGGTGCGCCGTCACGGCCGCGGACGACAACGACGAAATTGCCGCCGGGGTCGCGCCCGAGCGACGCCGCCACGGCCTCGTTGTCATCCATGCCTGGCCTCTGGCTCAGTGCCAGAATTCGAGCGCGTGCAGCATGCGGGCCATCAGGCTCGACCCCGGGGCCTGGATCGCAGTACTCCCGTGCACGGAGCTGCCAGCAGGTGTGGTCGTCGTCGTGACGCCTCCCGGCGGCAGCTCAGGCGTGGCCGACGGCGTCGCCGGGCTGGACGAGCCGGGATCACCCGCATACGGCGTGCCGGACGCGGCGGCTCCTGAGGGCGGGAGCACCTCGTACGCCTGCTGGCCGGGGCTGACGAGCTGGTATTGCTGGCGGGCGATGCGCCCGATCTCCCCGGCGTCGCTGAGGTTTTTCTTCTCCTGGGCCAACGCGGCATCCTGCTTGTGCAGCGCGGCCAGTTGAGCCTGGGCGCCCGAGAGGTCCGAGCGCTGGTTGAGCAGCGAACCGGCCGGGAACCACGCGAAGAGCACGACCGCGGTCACAACGAGCGCGCCGAGGAACCAGAGCCGTGACCGACGCGTGACAGCCGAGGCCTGGTCGGCGCGCGTCGGGCGTGCCTCGCCGCGCCCGTTGCTAGGCGCCGCCATGCCCGGACCCTCCACCCGCCAGCGCAGCGCGTCCCGGGAAGGTGGCCGACTCCGCCAGGTCCTCCTCGATCCGCAGCAACTGGTTGTACTTGGCGACGCGGTCCGAGCGGGCGGGCGCGCCCGTCTTGATCTGTCCCGCGTTGAGCGCGACGGCGAGGTCGGCGATCGTCGTGTCTTCCGTCTCCCCCGACCGGTGCGAGATAACGGGACGATACGACGACCGATTGGCCAGGGCCACCGTATCGAGCGTCTCGGTGAGCGTGCCGATCTGGTTGAGCTTGATGAGAATGGCGTTCGCGACGCCCTCGCGGATGCCACGCTCGAGGATCTCGGCATTCGTCACGAAGATGTCGTCGCCGACCAGCTGGATCCGCCCGCCCAAGGCCTTGGTGTGCGCCGACCAACCCGCCCAGTCCTCCTCCGCCATGCCGTCCTCGATCGACACGATCGGGTAGCGGTCGACGAGGTCGACCCAATAGTCGACCAGCTCGGCCGGTGACAGCGTCCGCCCTTCCCCCGCCAGCACGTACGCGCCGTCGTGCCACAGTTCGCTCGTCGCGGGATCGAGCGCCAACGCGATCTCCTCACCCGGCACTCGACCGGCCATCTCGATCGCCTCCATGAGCAACTGCACTGCGTCCTCGTTCGTCGGGAGGTCCGGGGCGAACCCGCCTTCGTCGCCCACCGCAGTGGACAGGCCCCGGTCTGCCAGGACTGAGCGCAGCGTGTGGTACGTCTCTGTACCCCAGCGGAGCGCCTCGCTGAACGAGGCGGCGCCGACCGGCATCAGCATGAACTCCTGGAAGTCGATGGAGTTCTTGGCGTGCGCGCCCCCGTTCAGCACGTTCAGCATCGGCACCGGCAGGGCGTGCGTGTTCGAGCCGCCGATCGACCGGTAGAGCGGGATCTCGAGGTCGTCGGCCACGGCCTTGGCGCTGGCCAGCGACACGGCCAGGAGCGCGTTCGCGCCCAGCCTGCCCTTGTCTGCGGTTCCGTCCAGATCGATGAGCGCGTGGTCGACCGCGCGTTGGTCCAACGCGTCCAGGCCCGCCACCGCGGCCGCGATCTCGCCGTTGACGTGCGCGACCGCGTGCAGCACCCCCTTGCCCCCGTAGCGCTCCCCGCCGTCGCGCAGTTCGACTGCCTCGCGGATGCCGGTGGAGGCGCCCGACGGAGCGATGGCACGTCCTCGCGCGCCAGAATCGAGGAGCACCTCGGCTTCGACGGTCGGGTTGCCGCGTGAGTCGAGAACCTCGCGCCCGATCACGTGCTCAATGGTGCTCACGACCTCACTCCTTCGGCATCCGCCCTGGTGGGACACCGGTCCACCAGACTAGCGGTTGCCCCCTTGCGCATTGGGGACGCCCTCGGCGCGCCGGATGTCCTCGCGCAACGCGAGCGCGCGGTCCCGCAGCGCCTGTTCTGCGTCGACGCCGACGCGTTGCGCGAGGTTCACCACGGCGAAGAGCAGGTCGCCCACGCGCACCTCGACATCGCTCGCGTCGCGTGCCAGGGGATCGTCGGCGTGGGGCGTCGCGTGCTCCGCCAGTTGCGCCAGCGCCGTCAGCTCCGCCACCGCCGCGCTCGCCTCTGCCGGGTCGTACGCCTCCACGCCGACGGCGCGCGCCTTGCGAGCCAGCTTGGCCGTGAACGCGAGGGCCGGCAGGGCGGCCGGGATGCCGTCGGTGACGCTGGCTCGACCCTTCTCGCTCTTCTTGATCTCTTCCCAGTTCGCTGCCACCTGGCCGGCATCTTCGGCTTCCACGTCACCGAATACGTGGGGGTGCCGATGCACCAGCTTGTCGTGCACCGTCCGCGCCACCCCCGCCACGTCGAACGCGTCGTCCTCGGCGGCCAGCCGGGCGTGGTAGACGATCTGGAACAAGAGGTCGCCCAATTCCTCCTCGAGGTGCGCATTGGCCTCTGCGCTGTCAGGCGCGACGGCCAACGCGGAAAGTGCGTCGAGCACTTCGTAGCTCTCCTCGATCAGGTGCGGCATGAGCGACGCATGGTCCTGCGCGCGGTCCCACGGGCACTCCTCGCGCAGCGTGTCCATCAACGCGACGAGGCGCGCCACCTGCACGCCGGCGGCAGCTCCCGCCCGGTCCGCCAACCGGGGCACGTAGAGCGAGGTCAGATGGTCGGGCTCGATCGTCCGGTCGAGCTCCCACCAGTCCACCGTCGCCACCACCTCGTCAGCGAGACCGAGGTGGTGCAACAGCACGGGGCGCGGCAAGGTTGCGGGCCCGTGATCGGGGACCGCCAGCTTCACCTCCGAGAGCAGGTGGCGCGACCAGCACTGGGCCACCAGGAAGGGACCGTGCTCGAGCACTACGGTCGCGGCGAATTCCGTCGCATCGACGAGCCGGACCCCCTGGGCCACGGGGTCGACGCCGAGCGCGGCCCACGCCACGTCGAGGAAGGAGAGCGCCGGCACGATCGACACCTCCACCCGGGCATCGGCGCGTAGCAGCTCGACGGTGCGCTCTGCTACCAGCGGCGACCCTGGCACGGCGTAGACCACCGGTTCGGGTGCCGCCGCCTCCGCCGCAGCCACCAGCCGCTCGACGATGGCCGCGTACACCTCCTCGAAGGTGCCGGCCGAGTCGTAGATGTCATCGCAGCTGGCGGCGACTTCGAGCAACGCCGCCGCCGGATGCCGGGTCGTGCGCAGCCAGGTACGCGGCGAGGTGCGCAGGAGCGCTGCCACGCCGACCCCGGTGAGATCGCCGCCGGCGGGCCCGAGGCCCACCACGACGAGGTGGGGCCGGTCAGCCACGCTCAGCCGCTGAAGGGGCTCTTCGAGACTGGGGCCGCCTCGTTGGCCGGCGCGTTGAGGACGTCGGACGTCGCCGGGGTGAACGGCGTGAAGACCGCCGAACTGCCCGAGACCCACCTGCCGTAACGCGGGTCGACGTGCACCGAAGCACGGCGCTCGGCGGCGCTGATTGCGGCCTGGGTCGCCTTGGCGCCCACCTCCTGCACGGCCTGGGACACGATCGGCTTCGCCGTCGCGTAGGAAGTCGGGGTCCGCTTGGAAAGCTCGAGCACGACGTAGTTCCCGCTCACGCTGATCGGTGCCGACGCCTTGCCGACGGCGAGGCCCTGCAGCGTCGAGACGGCCGCGCCCAGCTCGCCGGCCACGGCCACCAGCTCGGTGCAT
>DASZLL010000039.1:0-1538 GCA_035552395.1 Acidimicrobiales bacterium | reverse complement strand
GCGCGTCACGCCCGCCGCAGCACGAGCGTGGACGCCTGGGGACCGGTGTAGCCGCCGTAGACGCCGACCGCGGCGTCGGGCACTTGAGCGGCCGCCTGGCCCCGGAGCTGACGGACGACTTCCACCACGTGGGCGATGCCGAGCACGTAGGCGTGTGAGAGCAGACCGCCGTGGGTGTTGTAGGGCAGCACGCCGCCGTCGTGGTCGAGGGCCTTTCCTTCCACGAAGGCCCCGCCCTCGCCCTTGGCGCAGAACCCCATGTCCTCGATCTGCATGATGGCGTGGATGGTGAAGGGGTCATAGAGGGTCAGCACGTCGATGTCGGCGGGAGCCACCCCGGCCATGGCGAACGCTCCGGGAGCGGCGTACACCTGTGGCGTCGAGGTGAAGGCGCGCTGCTCGGCCCAGTGCACGCCGGTGTCCGAGTTGCCCAACCCCACGCCCGCCACCTCGACCACCGGCTGGCGGAGGTCCCTGGCCCGATCGGATGCCGACATGATGTAGGCGCCGCCGCCGTCGGAGATGAGGCAGCAGTCCTCCTTGCGGAACGGGTCCGCGATCGTCGGCGACGCCAGGTACGCCTCGAGGGTGAGCGGACGTCCGTGCATGACGGCACCGGGGGTGAGGTTCGCGTGGCGCCGGCAGGCCACCGCCACCGCCCCCAGCTGCTCCTGGCTCGTGCCGAACTCGTGCATGTGCCGCTGGGCGATGGTCGCGAAGTAGACGGGCTGGGGAAACCAGCCGAACGGCACCTCCAAGCTCTGCTTGAACAGCTCCTGGGCATGGGACTCGCCCGGTCCGCCGACCATCTCCGACCGGCGGGTCGCCCAGGCCACGGCGAAGGTGTTGAGCACATGACGGGCGCGGCCCTCGCGAATGGCGGCAGCGGCCTCGTAGGCCGCGGTCGCCGCCCAGACCATGCCGCCACCCCGCTTCGACACCCACATCTCCTGCGAGGTCCCGAAGTGGCGGTGGAAGGCGTCCTCGTCGAGCTGGTCGCCGCCGAACGGGGAGTACATGATGCCGTCGATATCGGAGGGACGCAGACCGGCGTCGTCGAGCGCCCGCTCCACCGCCTGCGTGGCGATCTCCTCCGTGGTCCGACCGGATGCCCGGCTGTGGTCGGACTCGCCCGCGCCGACGACGGCGATCTCGCCGCTGATGTCCTCGTAGGTGGTGGGGTGTCCCCAGTCCGGGGCAGCGAGCGGCACGGTCACGCCCCGACGGGGCGGTCGCCGATGATCCCCGCGGACCGCAGCGCCCCGATCTCGTCGTCACCCAGGCCGAGCACATCCCGCAGCACCTCGTCGTTGTGCTGCCCGAGCGTGGGCGGTGGCGACCGCAGCCACCCCGCGTGCCGATCGCTCAGACGAAATGGCAATCCCGGCAGCGCGTGAGTGCCCACCACCGGGTGTTCGATGGTCTCGAAGAACCCCCGCGCCCGCATCTGGGGATTGTGCGCGATCTCGCGCGGCGCCAGCACCGGCGCCGCCGGCACGCCGTGGTCGGCGAGGAGCTCGACGAGCTGGTCCCGGTCG
>DASZLL010000038.1:0-7647 GCA_035552395.1 Acidimicrobiales bacterium | reverse complement strand
GGTGGGGCGCAAACGTCAAAAGGACGCCGCGACCTCGACGACGCCGAACGTCGGGCGGAGCGCGTTCTTAGCGGCCACCGCTGATGAGCTGGCGCTCGTAGGGATCAACCAGAAGTCCCTCACCGGCAAGCTCAGCGACGTTATGGCCCGAGTTCCACGGAGCGAGGTTGCGTCGATCGCATTCGACGGCGGCTTCGTGTCGAAACTCAGCGTCTCCTTTACCGACGAATCACGGTGGGACTTCGAGGTCGCCAAGGGCGGCGGGAAGGCCTGCAAGGCCCTGGCGGAGGAGATCAACCACTAACTCACCGAAGAGGCTGCGTCGGCCTGGCGCCGGAGGGCGGCGTCGGTTGACCAGATCTCTGGCCTCAGCCCGGAACGGAAGAGCGGATCTCGGCGATCTCGTCGCGCAGCAACGCCGCCTCCTCGTAGCGGAGTTCGGCCGCAGCGGCCTTCATCTCGGCCTCGAGCTGGGTGATCAGCTCCACCGCCTCGGCGGGCGTCGAGGCGTCGCCCTCGGCCAGGAACTCGGCCGGCCGACGGTTGCCGCGGACGGCGGCGTTGCGGCGCACCTCGGCCCGGCTGCGCCCCGCCCGCGACGTGCTCCCGCCGCCAGTGCCGCGGATGCGCTCGAGGATGTCCGTGACCGACTTGCGGATGGTCGTCGGGTCGATGCCGTGCTGTCGGTTGTAGGCCATCTGCACCTCGCGCCGGCGCTGGGTGACCGACACGGCCTCGCGCATGGAGTCCGTCACCGTGTCGGCGTAGAGCACGACCATGCCGTCGACGTTGCGGGCGGCCCGGCCCATCGTCTGGATCAGCGATGAGGCCGAGCGCAGGAAGCCTTCCTTGTCGGCGTCGAGGATGGCGACGAGTGCGACCTCGGGCAGGTCGAGGCCCTCGCGCAGCAGGTTGATGCCGACGAGCACGTCGATGGAGCCGAGGCGCAGCTCGCGCAGGATCTCGATGCGGGTGATGGTGTCGATGTCCGAGTGCAGGTACTGCACGCGCACGCCGGCCTCCGACAGGTAGTCGGTCAGGTCTTCCGCCATCTTCTTGGTCAGGGTCGTCACCAGCACCCGCCCACCGGTGCCGACCGTCTTGGTGATGCGGGCCAGCAGGTCGTCGATCTGTCCCTTGGTCGGCATGATCGTGACCTCGGGGTCGACGAGCCCGGTGGGGCGGATCACCTGTTCGGCCACGTTGTCCGAGTGCTCGAGCTCGAACGCGCTCGGGGTGGCGGAGACGAACACGGTCTGGTGCACGCGCTCGACGAACTCGTCGAAGCGCAGCGGGCGGTTGTCCCTCGCCGAGGGCAGCCGGAAGCCGTGCTCGACCAGCACGTCTTTGCGCGACTTGTCGCCGGCGTACTGGCCGTGCAGCTGGGGCACGGCGACGTGGCTCTCGTCGATGACGCAGAGGTAGTCCTTGGGGAAGAAGTCGAGCAGCGTGTACGGCGTCTCGCCCGGCGCCCGGCCGTCGAGGTGGCGGCTGTAGTTCTCGACGCCGGAGCAGACGCCGGTCTCGGCCAGCATCTCGAGGTCGTGCTCGGTACGCACCCGGAGGCGCTGCGCCTCGAGCAGCTTGCCCTCCTTCTCGAACTCGCCGAGGCGCTCGCGCAGCTCGACCTCGATGGTGCCGACGGCGCGTTGGATGATCTCGTCACCGGTCACGTAGTGGGTGGCCGCGTAGACGGCGACGTCCTCCATTTCCTCACCCATCTCGCCGGTGAGGACGTCGAAGGGCACGATGCGCTCGATGGTGTCGCCGAACATCTCGACCCGCAGCGCCGCCTCCTCGTAGGCCGGGTGGATCTCGACGGTGTCGCCCCGGGCCCGGAACGTGCCGCGCACGAGGTTGACGTCGTTGCGGGCGTACTGCAGGTCCACGAGCCGGCGCAGGACCTCGCGCTGGTCGACCTGCTCCCCCACCCCCAGGCCCAAGATGCGGTCGCGGTACTCGTCGGGCGACCCCAGGCCGTAGATGCACGAGACCGAGGCCACGACGATGACGTCGCGGCGCATGAGCAGCGACGAGGTGGTGGCGTGGCGCAACCGGTCGATCTCGTCGTTGATGGACGAGTCCTTTTCTATATAGGTGTCCGTCGTCGGCAGGTACGCCTCGGGCTGATAGTAGTCGTAGTACGAGACGAAGAACTCGACCCGGTTCTTCGGGAACAGGTCACGCAGCTCGGAGGAGAGCTGGGCGGCCAGCGACTTGTTGGGCTCGATGATGAGGGTCGGCCGCTGCACCTGCTCGATCATCCAGGCGATGGTCGCCGTCTTCCCCGAACCGGTGATGCCCTGCAGGGTCTGATAGCGGTCGCCGCGGTTTACCCCGTTGGCCAGGGAGGTGATGGCCTGCGGCTGGTCACCCGAGGGTTTGAATGGGGAGACGACCTCGAAATCGGGCATGACCTAGCGAGGTTACCCGGGGGTTGTGACGGGCCTGGCGGTCGACCGCGCTCTGCTAGTTCACGAGGAGCGGCGTGCCGGCGGCGCTGTCGAGATACCCGTCGGTGGACGTGTAGACCGCCGAAGCACTGGTGTCACCGCTGGCGGCGACGGTGCTGCACGTGGCGGTGCCCGTCGAGGTCACGGCCACGGCTTGGCAGCCGCTGACGATCACTCCGTTGATCGTGAATTGCACCGTGCCCCTCGGAACGGGGAGGACCGGGCTGGTGAGGCCCGAGATGACCTTCGCCGACAGGGTCATTGTCTGGCCAGCCGTGACCGGCGCGGACGACGGCACCACCGCGGCGACCGACTTGGCCAGCTCGAGCGCGCCGATGTCGCACCCAGAACCCTGCGGCCGGGACACGCCCCGCTGATCCGTGCCCGAGCACAGTGCGCTGTCGGACGCCGGAATGAGGTGCAGGGGGACGGCACCGGCCGACGACGGGGGGACGGTCTTGGTCGACCCGCCGTAGCCGCCCAGCGCCGAGAGCTCGAGGGTCGTCACCGAGTTGACGCTGCCAGCGGCGCCGAACCCACAGGTGGCGTCGCCGGCCAGGTTGTAGCCGCCATCGGTTGGTGTCGTCAGGCAGTTACGCGCCGGGGCATTGGACAGCAGCGTGCCGGCCAACACGATGCTAACGCTGCGCGCGATCCCGCCACCGTTCGACGCGATGGTGGAGCCGTCGATGGTCGCCGTCCCGCCGTCGTTGATCACTCCGATTCCGACGTTGGCCGCGACCGTGCTGGTGGAGATCGAGAGGGTGCCACCGGTCTGGACGATCCCCGAGGCGTGGTTGTTTGACACGGTGCTGTCGAGCAGGGTGAGGCCGCCCGCATGCAGGTCGATCCCGTCACTACCGTCGGCGCTGACCGTGAGGCCCTTGAGCGTGACGGACCCCGAGGCCACGCTGACGGCCACGCCGGAGGTCGCAGGGTCCGTGATCACCGTCCCTCCTGGGGCGCCCGAGATGGTGAGAGACTTGCCCGAGAAGGTGTCCGCCTCGTCGAAGGTCCCCGCTCCGACGTTGATCGTCGCCGGGGCCGTCGATGACGCCACCGACGCGGCGTGCGCGACGGTGGCGCAGGGGGACTTGAAGCTGCAGATCAGGTTGTCTTTGCCCCCTGCCGCCGCGGTCTTGACGTAGAGCGTGGTGGGCGCGGCGACCGTAACCACGTTGGAACCACCGCCTGTGGCGTAGCCGTTGCCGCCCAGATACGTACCCGTCACGTCGAAGGAGCCGGACGTCGTGTAGATGAAGGTGCATGACGTCGTCCCACTCGCACTGAGGGTCGCAAGGTTGCAGAAGATGGAGGGGCTGGGATCGATCTGTCCCTGTCCGGCCGGGACAGGGAGCGCGGGCGTGACGAGACCCGAAGTGACCTTCATCGTCAGCGTGACTGCCTGGCCGACGGTCGGCGCAACGGGCGACGCCGTGACGGCGACGTTGGCGGGTGCCAGCTCGACCGCCCCGGCCTCACACCCCGGGCTTTGGGGGCGGGCTACCCCGCGCTCGTCGGTCCCGGCGCACAGGACATCGCCTTGCGGGATGCGATCGACCGCCGGCGACGACGGTGCCGGCGGCATCGTCTGGCTCGGTCCGCCGTACGACCCCAGCGCCGAGAGGAGAAGTTTGGTCCCGTCCGCGCTCGCCGGCGCGACCGAGGTCGTCCCGAAGGCGCACGATTTGTCGGTAGCCAGGTTGTAGTCGTTGTCGGTCGGGAAGGACGGACCCAGACAGTCGGAAGCCGGGGCGTTGTCCAGCAGTGTCGCGGCGACGCTGAACGACGAGCCGTTCTGGGCGATGCCGCCGGCGTGGTTGGCCGCGAGCGTGGTGCGTCGGACGGTGGCGGTCCCGTTGTCCTGGACGATCCCGACACCCGAGTTTTCGGCGATCGTGCTGTCCGTCACCGAGAGCGTGCCCGTGTTCTCGGTGATCCCGTTCGCGCCGTTCCCCGAGATCGTGCCGTCGAGCACGTTCACGGTGCCGCCGTTCTGGTCGACACCGTCGCCTCCGTCACCCTTGACGGTAAGACCGCTCAAGGTCACGGAGCCCGAGTTGACGGTCACGGCCACGCCCCCAGCCGCTGGATCTGTGAGCACGGTCCCGCCGCTGCTTCCCGTGATGGTCAGGGTCTTGCCCGAGAAGGTGTCGCTCCCGTTGAAGGCCCCGGTCCCGACGGAGATCGTCGCTGGGGCGGTCGAGGAGGCGGCCGCCGCGGCGTGCGCGACCGTGGCGCACGGTGTCGCGGCGCTGCAGGTCGCGTTGCCGGTGTCGTGGCCGGCGGTCGTCACGAACAGGCTGGTGGGCGCCGCGTTCGCCGTCAGGCCCGCACTGGCGGACGCTGCGAGGTACCCGTTGCTCGAGCGAAGCACGACCTCGAGCTGCAAAGCACCCGGAATGCTGAAGCTCGTCGTACACGTGGCGATGTCGCCCGCCGACACCGGCACCGCCTGGCAGCCTGCGATGGGCACCGACCCCAAGGTGAACTGCACGGTCCCCGCCGGTGGCGGCAGCGTCGGAGAGGTCAGCTGGGAGTGCACCTTTGCCGTGAGCGTGATCGTCTGGCCCGTGACCGCGGGTGAGGGGGAGACCGACAGCGTGCTGAATGCCGGTGCCAGCTCCACCGCACCGGCGTCGCAGAAAGGACCAACGGGACGGGGAACCCCGCGTTGGTCCGTGCCGACGCACAGGGTCGGGCTGCGGACGAGACCGACCGCCGGTCCTGAGGACGCGGGGGCCATCGTCTCGGTCGGTCCGCCGTTGTGCGCGAGGGGGAACACCGCCAGGCCCGGGACCGAATTGAGACTGCCGATGGACGTCAGATTGCACGACCCGTCACTGGCCAGGTTCTCGCTCCCGTCGATCGGCGTGCCAAAGCAATCCGGCGACGGCGCGTCCGCCAGCAGGGAGCCGCCAAGGTTGAAGTCCCCGTCGGGGACCACTCCCCCGCTGGTGTTGTCGGCGATCGTTGCATCGTGGACCGTGGCTGTGCCCTGGTTCTGCCCGATCCCGAGCAACGCGTTGTCCGCCACGGTGCTGTCCATGACGCTGAGCGATCCACCACTCTGCGAGATCCCGTCGGCCCCGTTGTTCGACACGGTACTGTCGAGCACGCTCGCGGTCCCGCCCGTGACATCGATGCCGTCGCCCCGATCACCCTTGACGGTGAGGTCCTCCAAAGCGACGATGCCGGAACTCACCGTGACAGCGACGCCGCCCGTCACCGGGTCGCTCAGGACCGTCCCGCCGCCGGCACCGACGATCATGAGGTTCTTCCCGCCGAACACGTCCGCTCCGTCGAACGTGCCCGCCCCGACGAGGATCGCCGCCGGCACGGTCGACGGGGCCACCGACACCGCGCGGGCGATGGTCGCGCACGGAGTAGCGGCACCGCAGGTGGTGTTCCCGCTGTCGCTGCCCCCGGTCTCCGGCGTCTTCACGAAGAAGTTCTGGTTCGAAACGACGATCGTCGTGGCGGCCGAGCTGGGCAGGTAGCCGTCGGATCCGGGGACATACGTGCCGGTGGCGATGTAGGTCCCCGCCGCGGCGAACGGCTGGAGACACGCTGTCGTGCCCGTCGAATCCAGTGGTGGGGAGTTGCACCCCCCAAAACTCAGCGTCTCGCCGCTGATGCTGCTGAAGCCAAACCCCCCGAATCCTGATGGGATCGGCAGCGTCGGGACGGCCAGGGCCGAGGTCACGGTCATCTTGATCGACACGTTTTGGCCGACCGTGGCCGGCGACGGCGACGCGGAGAGCGACACCTTCGTCGGGGCCAATTCGACCGCCCCGACGTCACAGCCTGGGCCCTGTGGACGGGGCACGCCTCGTTCGTCGGTCCCTGTGCACAGGGCGGTGTCGCCGCCCGGTATCCGATCGACCGCCGACGACGCCGACGACGGTGGCATGGTCTGGTTCGGCCCGCCGTACGGACCCAACGAGCCGAGGCTCAGTCCCGCAACCGAGTTGGTGCTCCCGGAGCCGGTGAGTCCGCAGGAGGCGTCGTCCGCCAGGTTGTAGCCGCCGTCGGTCGGCACCCCGCCGGCGCAATCGGGTTGCGGTGCGTTGGAGAGCAGGGTGCCTTCCATGGAGACCGACCCGCCAGAGTGCACGATCCCGCCGCTCTGGTTCGATGCGATCGTCGTGTTGTCGATGGTCGAAGATCCGCCCGACTGCGTGATCCCCGCCCCGGTGTTGTCCGCGATCGTGCTGGTCGCAACCGTGAGCGTCCCCCCCGACTGCACGATCCCTTCGGCTCCGCTGTTGGACACAGTGACCCGCGAGAGAGTCAGCGCACCGTTGGTCAGTCTGGCTCCGGCGCCCAGGTCAGCCAGGATGCCCAGGTTCTTCAGGGTGACGGTGCCCGAGTTCACGGTCACGGCCACGCCGACGGTCCCCCGATCGGAAAGAACGGTCCCGCCCGGGTCTCCCGTGATGGTGAGGACCTTGCCCGAGAACGTGTCGCTCTCGTTGAATTGTCCGGCCCCAACCGCGATTGTCGCCGTGGTGGCCGCCACTGCGACGGCATGCGCGAGCGTGGCACAGGGAGACGTCGCGCTGCAGGTCGTGTTCGCGGTGTCGCTGCCGCCGTTCGCCGTGGTCTTCACGAACAGGTGTGTGGGCGCGGCCGCGGCAGGCGTCGCCACGATAACGAGACCGGAGGCGCAGAGCGCCACGATCGCCGTCAGCCGCCACGCGCTCAAGACCGAGCTCCGGGGTGCTTCCCGCTCAAGCACTGCCCGACATTATGACATCGAATTGACGTCGGCGCAGCACCGAATATTCAGCGGCCGGCCGCCGTCATTCAAGACTCAGGCGTGCTCCCGCTGCTCGTCGCGGGCCGCAACGAGCCAGTACCACAGCTTGTCGACCTCGCGCTCGAGGGCGGCCCGGTCGCCCGAGTTGTCGAGGACGTAGTCGGCCTCCTTGACCCGCTCGGCGCGTGAGACCTGGGCGCGGATGCGGGCCTCGGCGTCGGTCCGGTCGAAGCCGCGTTGGGCGAGGAGGCGTTCGAGGGCGATGTCGATCGGCGTGTCGACCACGACGACCTTGTGCAGCTTCACCGTCTCGCGGTGCACTGCGGTGAGCAACGGGATGGCCAGGACCACGATGTGGTGGGTGTCGGCCAGCGCGTCGCGCGCCTGGATCATGGCGATGCCGATGGCCGGGTGCGTGATCGCGTTGAGGGC
>DASZLL010000037.1:0-44620 GCA_035552395.1 Acidimicrobiales bacterium | reverse complement strand
GTGACGATCAGGGCGACCGACGTCGTCACGTACTCGCCGAGCTTGGTGCGCAGGTGGACGTCCGTATACGGGGGGACGTCTATGTGCAGATCATCGGGGGTCGTACCGAGCGAGTAGTCCATGTCGATGGCATGGCCGGCCCGGCGCAGCTTGTCGACGAGGTCGGCAATGTCGGAGCGGCGGTAGAAGACCGTGCCGCCCTGCTCGACGGTCGAGGGGTTGTCGTCGGAGGTCACGAGGTACTCGGTGGTGTGGACGGCGACGCCGCCCGGGCGAAGGCAGTCCATCTGGGCCACGACGAACTCGATGCCGGCCGCCAGGGTGCCGAGGTGCTCGAGGGCGCACGACGACCAGGTGAAGTCGAAGCCACGCAGATCGTCGGGGAGGTGATTCATGTCGACGTCTCGGTACTGGACCCGGCGGGCCAGCTCCTCGCCGGACACGAGGCCGTGCGTGGGGAGGTGCTCGAGCCCGCCGGCCCACTCCACCGACGAATCGGTCCACCCGGACGAGACCGCGAGGTCGTGCGGTTGGTCCGTCGCCACGAGGTCACAGCCTTGTGCGGCGAACGCGGCGACGAGGGGCTCTTGTCCCACGCCGAAGCCCAGTCCCCGATGCCCCGGTGCCAGCAGGCCGCGCTCGTGCAGGGCCTCGGCGATGAAGAGCCACTCCCACATCTTGCGGTGGAGCATGACGTCGCGGCCGTCGTCGCCGGCTCCATCCCACACCGGGCGGAGGCGTTGCGCCCACGTGCGCAGCTCAGGGGTGCGGAGTGACTCTGCGGAGCACAACTGGGAGCGCAGCATGACCGGCCGACCTTACCGGCGGATCAGATCCGCTCGAAGTAACGGGCCAGCTCCCAGTCCGACACGTGACGGTTGGACGCCTCCCACTCCTGCTGCGCCGTATTGAGCAGATGGTGATGGACCTCGGGGCCGAAGGACTCGAGCGCGACGGGAGAGGTCCGGAGCTCGTCGATGGCCTCGACCAACGTCGAGGGGATTCTTGGCACGTCGGTCGCTTCGTACGCGTTGCGGGGGTAGGGGTCGCCCAGCTCGAGCTCGTGGTCGATGCCGTAGATGCCCGCCGCGATGGCGGCCGCCAGCACCAGGTAAGGGTTGACGTCGGCGCCCGGGATCCGCGACTCGACGCGACGTCCCGGCCCGCGGCCGACGACCCGGAAGCCGCACGTGCGGTTGTCCTCTCCCCAGACGGAGGCCGTCGGCGCCCAACTCCCCGACACGTAGCGCCGGTACGAGTTGACCGTCGGGGCGGCGCACCAGGCCAACTCGCGGGCGGCGTGCAGCTGGCCGGCCAGGAAGCGGCGCCCGACCGTGGACAGACCGCTCGGGTGCGACGAGTCCGCCATCAGCGGGTCGCCGCTGGCGACGTCCCACAAGCTCGTGTGGATATGGCACGAAGAGCCGACGTCAGCCATCGTCCACTTGGCCATGAACGTGGCCGCCCTGCCTTCCTGTGCGGCGATCTCCTTGATGCCGTTCTTGAACACGAGATGCCGGTCCGCCGTCACCAACGCCTCGTCGTAGGTGACGTTCACTTCGTGCTGGCCCCGGCCCGCCTCGCCCTTCGAGAACTCGACGGGGATGTCGGCGCCGAGCATCTCGTTGCGGATGCGGCGCAAGACGTACTCCTCCCGGGCCGTCTGCAGGAGCTGGTAGTCCTCGATCGTCGAGGTGTGCGGCGTCAACCCTCGCCACTCCTTCTCGGACGCCTCCTCGTACGAGTCGCGGAACAAGAAGAACTCGAGCTCGGTCGCGCTGTAGATCCGAAGCCCGCGCTCGGCGGCCCGTTCCAGCTGGCGGCGCAGCACCTGGCGGGGCGACACGTCGACGGGCGCCCCGTCGGTGCCCGTCAGGTCGGCGATGACCATGGCCGTGCCCGGGAGCCAGGGGATCCGCCGCGCCGTGGCGTAGTCCGGGAGGCACACGACGTCGCCGTAGCCGGTGTCCCAGTTGGCGAATCGATACCCCGGCAGCGGGGTCATGTCGACGTCGACCGCCAGGACGTACTCGCACACCTCGATCCCGTGCTCCGCCGCGTGCGACTTGAAGTAGTCGGCGGTCACGCGTTTGCCGACGGGCCGGCCGTGCATGTCGGCGAACGCGATGACGACGGTATCGATGGACCCGTCGGCGATGCCGGCGTCAATCAATTCGCGACCTGCCATGTGCCATGTTGACTGCGCCGCAGGCAGTCGTCCAGCCCGTAGGTACGCTGGGCTGATGCGCCTCGGTACGGCTCAGGAACGAAACTCGGGGCGCCCGTGATCCCTCTCATCGGGCTCACGACGTACGTGGCGGACGTCCGCTGGGGCTCGTGGGAGCGGCGCTCGGGCGTCCTGCCGCAGTCGTACTTCGAGCTGGTCGCGGGGGCGGGGGGACGGCCGTTGTTGGTGCCCCCGCCGAGCACGGCGCCCGACGGGCCCGCAGCCGGGGCGGACGAGGTGATCGCCGTGCTCGACGGCCTCGTGCTCACGGGCGGAGGCGACGTCGATCCTTTGGGCTACGGCGAGCAACCGGACCGCGAGGTGCGTGGCGTCGATCACCACCGCGACGCCAGCGAGCGGGCGCTGCTGGCGGCCGCGCTGCGAGCCGACCTGCCGGTGCTCGCCATCTGCCGGGGTTGCCAGATCCTCAACGTCGAACTCGGGGGTTCGTTGCACCAGCACCTCCCCGACGTCATCGGACATCTGGCGCACCGCAGCGCGCCGTACGTGTTCGGCGAAGTGGACGTCGAGACCGTTCCAGGCTCGAAGGCGGCGGAGGTGTTCGGCGCCAAGCCGGTGGTCCGCTGCTCGCACCATCAGGCCATCCGTGCTCTGGGGCAGGGATTGGTCCCGACCGCCGCGACCGACGATGGCGTGATCGAGGCGGTCGAGCTCCCAAAGGCGCGATTCGTGTTGGGCGTGCAATGGCACCCCGAAGAGCAGAACGATCAGCGCCCGTTCGACGCGCTCGTCCGGGCGGCGACCGCCTACCGCACGGGCGCTGCGGTGAGTCGGAGCGCATGAACCCGAACGTCGCGGGCCGCATCGCCGTCGTCACGGGGGCGAGCCGGGGTCTCGGGGCGGGGCTGGCGGTGCACTTCGCAGGGTCGGGGCTGCATCTCGGCTTGTGCGCCCGCCACCGGCCGCGCCTGGTCGCCCGCACCAGGCCTACCGCGCAAGAGGGGCACATCGTGTCGTCCGAGACGCCGGTGCTCTCCGCGGTCGACGTGACCGATCGCGACGCGCTGCAACGCTTCGCCGACTCCGTCGTCGCTCGATTCGGCCGCATCGATCTCTGGGTCAACAACGCCGGGCTGCTCGGCCCCATCGCCCCGCTGGCGCTGGCGGACGGCGCCGAGGTCGCACGGACGATCGAGGTCAACGTGACCGGCGTGGCCAACGGGTCGTCGGTCTTCGCCGCCCACGTCCGGGAGCGGCCTGGGCGGGGGGTGCTGGTGAATATCTCGTCGGGGGCGGCCACGAAGCCGTATGAGGGTTGGGCGGCGTACTGCGCGACGAAGGCGGCGGTCGACCAGCTGACCCGCGTCGTCGCACTCGAAGAGGCGCGCCACGAGCTGTCGGCGTACGCGGTGTCGCCGGGCCTGGTCGACACCGAAATGCAGGTTGCGATCCGGGGCGCCGACGTGTCGTGGTTCCCGGAGCGTGAGCGGTTCCGGCGGGTCGCCGAGCTGCACCGGTTCAATTCGCCGGCGTGGGTGGCCGAGCACGTCCTGGCCATCGCGTTCGGGCCCGAGCGCCCCGAGTCGGTCACGCTGCGGATTCCCGACCAGCCCCCGGCCCGGACCGGGTCAACCTCAGCGTCCGCTCCGGGCCTGGCCGGATAAGGTCTTCCGCTATGCCGAAGAGCGGTGGTCGCAAGGTCGTGAAGCCGGTGGCTGCCGCCGCCGTGACGCTGGGGACCATCGCCAGCATCTGGTGGTTTGCCCTGAAGCCTCGGCGCAAGGCCAGGGCTGCCGGTGGCATCACCAACGAGAAGAAGTAGACGACGGTCAGACGGTCAGCGCCGGCAGCCCCTCCACCAAGGCCGGTAGGCACTCGCCGATCCGCCCGTCGATCACGACGTCGGCCAACGAGTCCATCTCGGTTGGGCCGCCGTTGACGATGACCACGACCGCGCCGTGCTGGACGGCCTTTGGGACCAGCCCGGCGGCGGGGAACACCCCGAGCGTCGAGCCCACGGCCAGTAGCAGGTCACACGCCGCCGCCGCTTCCTCGGCTCGGAACAGGTCCTCGGGCACCAGGCTCTGCCCGAAGCTGATGGTGGCCGGCTTCAAGATCCCGCCACAGACCGCGCACGCCGGGTCGGTCTCGCCGTTACGGACGCGCTCGTGCACCCGCTCGCCCGGCTGGCGGTCGCCGCAGCGAAGGCACATGACGTCACGGGTCGTCCCGTGGATCTCGATCATCCGTCCCGGATCGGTGCCCGCCTTCTGGTGCAGGCCGTCGATGTTCTGGGTCACCAACGTGTCGAGCCGCCCACTGCGCTCGAGCTCGACGAGTGCCCGATGCCCGCGGTTGGGTTCGGCGTCCCACATCGTCGACGTGAGGCGTCGTTCCCAGGAGCGACGGCGCAGGTCGGGGTCCGCCACGTAGGCCTGGAGCGTCGCCGTCTTCTCGGCCTCGGGGTTCTTCGTCCAGACCCCGTGCGGCCCTCGAAAGTCGGCGATCCCCGAGTCGGTCGAGATCCCCGCGCCGGTCAGTACGACGATGCGCCTGGCCCGCTCGATCAGCGATCGTGCCCGGACCAGCTCCTCCATGAGGGCCATGGTGGCACGGGGGACCGGCCTACGCTGCCCCGATGACGAACCCCGTCTCCACGTCTCCCGACGTCGACGTCGAGCTGCTGCACGCGCCCGACGCCGAGGTGCGGCAGCGACGGGCGGCCGGCGCGCTGCTCGCCCGGGGCTGTCGCCACGGCGACCGTGTCGTCTTCGCGCTCGGCTCGTCCGCGGACCTGCTCTGCGCCGTGCTCGGCGCGGCCCGCGTCGGCCTCATCCCCGTCCTGCTCAACGCGACGCTGACCCCGGCCGAGCGTGACGCCCTGGCCGACGACGCGCAGCCGACGGTCCGCATCTTCGACGCGGCGTCCGTGGCCGCCCTGTCCGCCGACGACGCTCAGACCGACGCGGTCGAGCTGGCCCCGCACCCGCTCACCCGCCCGATGCACTACACGTCGGGCACCACCGGCCGGCCCAAGGGCGTCACGACGGGGTTGTGGGACGAGGCCACGGCCGAGCTCGTCTACGAAGACGAGGAGACGGTCTGGGGCTTCGACCCGTCGGACCTGCACATGGTCTGTTCGCCGATGTACCACACGGTCTCGATCCGCTTCTCGACCAACACGCTGCTGGCCGGGGGCTCGTTGGCGATCCTGCGCCGTTTCGACGCCGGCACCGCGCTCGATACCCTCCGCCGCCTCCGCCCGACCACGGCGTTCCTCGTCCCGACGCACCTGCAGCGC
The DNA here is from genome assembly GCA_035552395.1 of Acidimicrobiales bacterium. Taxonomy (GTDB): domain Bacteria; phylum Actinomycetota; class Acidimicrobiia; order Acidimicrobiales; family RAAP-2; genus Bog-473. The sequence goes on along the minus strand of DASZLL010000037.1, from coordinate 39,131 downwards.
CTTTTGCAACACCCAGGGCTCGGGGACGACGAGATGTTTGACTCGTTGCGCCTGCTGGTCCACGCAGGTGCGCCCTGCCCCGAGTCCCTCAAGCGGGCGACCATGGCCCGAGCCCGCCCCGGCGTGGTCTGGGAGTTCTATGGCTCGACGGAGGCCCAGTACACCGTCTGCTCGCCGGACGACTGGCTGGCGCATCCCGGCACGGTCGGACGGGCCCGCCCTGGCCGGCGGCTCTCCATCGCACCGATCGACGGCGACCTCATAGACGAGGTCGACGAGGTCGACGTCGACGAGGTCGACGTCGGTACGATCTGGTGCGACCAGCCCCCCTTCGCTCGATTCAGGTACTGGCGCAACCCCGACGCCACCGCGCAGGCCTGGCGCGGGTCGGCCTGCAGCGTCGGCGACCTGGGCCGTCTCGATCCCGATGGCTTCCTCTACCTGACCGGCCGCCGTCACGACCTCATCATCAGCGGAGGGGTCAACGTCTACCCGGCCGAGGTCGAGAACGTGCTCGCCGCCGTGCCCGGCGTGCGGGAGGTCGCCGTGTTCGGGCTGCCCGACGAGCAGTGGGGCCAGCGTGTCTGCGTCGCCTACGTCCCCGACCACGACGCCCACGCCGACCCGGGCGCCGTCGAGGACGCCCTGCGGGTCGCCGCGTCGAACCGCCTGGCGCCGTACAAGCGGCCCAAGTCGTACATCGCCGCCCCCGACCTGCCTCACACGGCGACCGGCAAGATGATGCGCCGGGCCGTACCCGAGCACCTCGGCCTCTCGGAGGGTCCGGGCGGCTGACGCGCCGGCGGTCCCGGGTAAGACTGGGACATGCCTTTTGCCACCATCAACCCCACCACCGGGAAGACGGAGAAGGAGTTCCCGACGATGACCCCGGCCGAGGTCGACGCGCTCCTCGACCGGGCGGTCGCCGCCTTCGCCGACTACCGGACCACCACGTACGCCGAGCGCTCCCGCCATCTCATCACCGCCGCCGAGCTGCTCGAGGGCGAGGTCCCCGACGTGGCCCGCATCCTGACCACCGAGATGGGCAAGACCTTCGCCGCCGCCAAGGCCGAGGTCTCCAAGTGCGCCTTCGGGCTGCGCTGGTTCGCCGACAACGCCGAGCGCCTGTTGAGCGACGAGGCCATCCCCACCAAGGCCACGAAGTCCTATGTCCACTATCAGCCCATCGGCGCGGTGCTCGCCGTCATGCCGTGGAACTTCCCGATGTGGCAGGTGATTCGCTTCGCCGCGCCCGCGCTGATGGTCGGCAACGTCGGCCTCTTGAAGCACGCGTCCAACGTGCCGCAGACCGCACTGGCCATCGAGGACCTGTTCCGGCGGTCGGGCCTGCCCGACGGCGTGTTCACCAATCTTTTCGTCGAGTCCAAGGACATCGCGGCGATCATCGAGGACCCCCGCATCGCCGCGGTGACGCTCACGGGGAGTGAGCGGGCCGGCATTTCGGTGGCTTCGGCCGCGGGCCGCACGCTGAAGAAGAGCGTGCTCGAGCTCGGAGGCTCGGACCCCTTCATCGTCCTGCCGTCGGCCGACCTCGAGACGTGCGTCCGCACCGCCGTCGCGGCCCGGGTGCAGAACAACGGCCAGTCGTGCATCGCAGCCAAGCGCTTCATCGTCGTGGACGAGGTGGCCGACGAGTTCCTGAGCCGCTTCACCGAGGCGATGGACGCGCTGGTGGTCGGTGACCCATTCGAGCCCGGCACCGACCTGGGGCCCATCGTGACGGAAGCCCAGCGCGAGGAGCTGGTCAACCAGGTCGAAGAGGCGCGGGCTCAGGGGGCGACGGTGCACGCCGGCGCCACGGTCCCGTCCGGTGACGGCTGGTACTTCCCGCCGACCGTGCTCTCGGGCATCACTCCTGAAATGGCGGTGGCGCAAGAGGAGATCTTCGGGCCGGTCGCCCTCGTGCTGCGCGTGCCCGACCTCACCGCCGCCATCGCCGCCGCTAACTCAACCACCTTCGGCCTGGGCTCGAGCGTCTGGAGCAACGACGCAGGCGAGATCGCGCGCTGCGTCGAGGAGGTCGAGGCCGGGCAGGTCTTCGTGAACGCCATGGTCGTGTCGACCCCCGAGCTCCCCTTCGGCGGGATCAAGCGATCGGGCTACGGCCGCGAGCTGTCAGAGCTCGGACTCAAGGAGTTCACCAACCCGAAGACGGTATGGATCGCCTGACACCACCCGGGGTCGCGGGGACATGATCACCTACCTGGACCACGCAGCCACGACCGCGCTGCGTCCCGAGGTGGCCGCGGCCATGGCGTCGGTCCACCAATGCAACCTGGGCAACCCGACCGGGAGCCACCCGCCGGCGCAGCGCGCCCGGGCGCTGCTCGAAGAGGCCCGGGACGAGGTCGCCTCGTTTCTCGGGCGCGACCCGGGCGAGATCGTCTTCACCTCCGGCGGGACCGAGGCGGCCAACCTTGCCGTCCTCGGCACGGCAGAGGCTGCGCTCGGGGCGCGTGGCGAGGCGGTCGTGGTGATGTCGGCCGTCGAGCACCCGGCGGTGCGCGAGTCGGCAAAAGCGGCCGGCCTCGTCGGCGTCGACGTCCGTGAGTTGCCCGTGGACACGGGGGGGGTGATCGATCGGGACGCCTTGGCGCGCACGCTGTCCTCGCGGTGCACCGTGGTCGCGGTCATGACGGCCAACAACGAGACCGGCGTCATCCAGCCTTTGGCCGACGTCGTCGACTCCGTTCGCCACCGGGCGCCGAACGCCTACGTGTTTACCGACGCCGTGCAGGCCGCACCGTTTCTCGACTTGGCCGAAGTGACCGCTGGCGCCGACATGGTGGGCCTCAGCGCGCACAAGTTCGGTGGGCCCGTCGGCATTGGCGCACTGGCGGTGGCCCCGAGGGTGACGCTGCGACCCCGCCAGCACGGTGGCGGACAGGAGCGGGAGCGCCGCAGCGGGACCCAAGACGTCGCCGGTGCCGTCGGGATGGCGACGGCGCTCCAGCTGGTGGCCAAGGAGCGCACGGCCGCTTCGGCCCGTATCGCGAGCCAGCGCGACCGTCTGGCAGAGCAGCTGCTCGCCGCCGTGCCGTGGGTGTATCGCACCGTGCCGGCAGGGGTCGGGGTGCTCCCGGGCCACCTGCACCTCTGTCTCCCCGGGGTCGACCGGGAGGAGTTGCTCGTGGCGCTCGGCCGCGAGGGGATCTGCGTGTCCGGCGGCTCGTCGTGTGCCAGCGGCGCGCTCGAGCCGAGCCACGTGCTGGGCGCCATGGGCGTGGATGCGGGACTGGCCGGAGGCGCCGTTCGTTTCTCGCTGGGGTATGACACAACCGATGATGATGTCGACCGTGCGCTCGCCGTGGTGCCCAGGCTGGCGGCCTCGCTGCGTCGAACCGTCTGAGCCCGGTGGCACACTGTGCGCATGCGGGTGCTCGTAGCCATGTCCGGGGGAGTCGACTCCTCGGTCGCGGCCGCGCTCCTGGTGGAGCGGGGCTATGAGGTCGTGGGCGCCACCCTCAAGCTGTGGGGCGGCGAGTCGGACTCCGGCTGTTGCTCCGTCGCGGACGTCGAGGACGCGCGGCGGGTGGCCCAGCAGCTGGGCATCGAGCACCACGTCTTCAATCTGACCGAGGAGTTCGATCGCCACGTGGTGGCGCCCTACGTGGGTGCGCACGCCGTCGGCCGGACGCCCAACCCGTGCATCGAGTGCAACCGGACGATGAAGTTCGACCGGTTGCTGCACCGTTCCGACCGGCTGGGCTTCGACCGGCTGGCCACCGGCCACCATGCCCGCGTCACAAGGGGGCGGACCCTCGAGTTACGACGAGGCGTCGATACCGCCAAGGACCAGTCCTACGTCCTGTCAATGCTCGGCCAGGACGAGCTTTCACGCGTTGTGTTCCCGGTGGGGGAGATGACCAAGGACCAGGTGCGCTCGCACGCGCGCCGGCTCGGACTTCGTACAGCGTTGAAGCCCGACAGCCAGGACGTCTGCTTCATCGGGAGCGTGGAGGGCCGACAGGGCTTTTTGGAGCAGCGGATGCCGATGCACCCGGGTGAGGTCGTCGACGCCGAGGGCAACCCCGCGGGGAGGGTCGAGGCGGTGGAGCTGGTGACGGTCGGACAACGGCGCGGCATGGGACACGGCAGCGACGGGAAGCGGCGCTACGTGACGCACATCGACGTGGCGGCGCGGCAAGTGACGGTCGGCGGGGCCGACGAGGTCACGCGCACGCACGTCTGCTTGCCCGAGTCGTCGCTCACGTGGGTGGCTGACCCGCTCGTCGGCGGGGCGCGGGCGGTGGCACAGGTGAGCGCGCACGGACGCCCGATCCCGTGCACCCTCGAGGCCGACGACGACGGGTCGGGGCTGGTGGTCCGGTTCGACTCCCCGCAGCGACCCGTCGCTCCGGGGCAGACCGTGGCCCTCTACGACGCCGGCGACCCCGACACCGTGGTCGGCGCCGGCATCGCCGCCTGACCATGGCGGGGAGCAAGGCCCCACCGGAGGCGGCGGCCCGGGCCGAGGAACTGCGGCGGCTGATCCGGCACCACAACGAGCTGTACAACGTCCTCGACGCGCCCGAGATCCCCGACGCCGAGTACGACCTGCTGGTCGTCGAGCTGCGCCAGCTCGAATCTGAGCATCCGGAGCTCGCCACGCCCGACTCGCCGACGAACACCGTCGGTGCGGCGCCGTCTGTGCTCTTCCAAGAGGTCCGCCACCGGCTCCCGATGATGAGCCTCGACAACGCGTTCGACGAGTCGGAGCTGCGGGCCTGGGCGGAACGCCTCCGCCGGGTCGTCCCCGAGCTCGACCTCGCGGCGTTGGCGTTCTCGACAGAACCGAAGGTCGACGGTGTGGCGATGTCGCTCACCTACGAGCGCGGGAAGCTCGCCCAGGCCGCCACGCGGGGCGACGGCGTGACCGGGGAGGACGTGACGGCCAACGTGGCCACCGTCGGCGACGTCCCGCACGAGTTGGCCAAGGCGGGTGGCCCGTACCCCGAGGTGCTGGAGGTGCGTGGGGAAATCTACATGCCGGTCGCAGAGTTCGAGGCGATGAACAAGCGGCAGGCCGACGCCGGCGAGCGGCTGTTCGTCAACCCGCGGAACTCGGCGGCCGGAGCGCTGCGCCAGAAGGACGCTGCGATTACGGCCACGCGGCCGTTGCACTTCTGGGCCTACGCGGTCGGTTTCGTGGAAGGAGCGCCGGCGAAGAGCAAGTGGCCGGCGGGCACCCAGACCGAGACGCTGGCCCAGCTGGCCAAGGCGGGCCTGCCGGTGAGCCCCGACGCCCGCCGGGTTGAGGGACTGGCGGCGGTCGAAGCGCGGTGCCGGGAGTTGGAGGCGGGGCGGCACGCGCTGGCCTACGAAATCGACGGCGTGGTCACCAAGGTCGACGACTTCGCCGTGCAAAAAGTGCTCGGCGCCACATCGCGCGCGCCTCGCTGGGCCATCGCCTTCAAGTTCCCGCCGGAAGAGCGCACCACACGGCTGCTCGACATCATGGTCTCCATCGGTCGGACCGGCCGTGCGACGCCGTTCGCCCGCCTCGAGCCCGTCTTCGTGGGCGGATCCACTGTGGGCGTGGCAACCCTGCACAACCAGGACCAGGTGGCGGCCAAGGACGTCCGGCCCGGCGACCTGGTCATCGTGCGCAAGGCGGGCGACGTCATTCCGGAGGTGGTGGGCCCGGTGAGAGATGGGCCGGGGGTGCCGGCACGCCGCAAGCCGAAGTGGAAGTTCCCGACGAAGTGCCCGTCGTGCGGCGAGCCTCTGGTGCGGTTGCCGGGTGAGAGCGACACGTTCTGCACCAACATCGACTGCCCGTCGCAACGGGTGCAGCGCATCGCGCACTACGCGTCGCGGGGGGCGATGGACATCGAGAGCCTGGGCGAGGAGCGCGTGTTCCAGCTCGTCGGTGCGGGACTCATCAACGACCCGCCCGACCTCTACGACCTGACCGTCGAGCAACTCGTCGAGCTGGAGCGGTTCGCTCGGATCTCGGCGTCAAACCTGGTGGCCGCCATCGAGGCGTCGAAGACGCAACCCCTGAGCCGGCTCCTGGTGGCGCTCGGGATCCGGCACCTGGGGCCGACGGGGGCGAAGGCGCTCGCCCGCGCCTTCGGCAACCTCGAGGCGATCGAGAGCGCCGGCGTGGAGGAGTTGGCCGCCGTCGACGGGGTCGGGGGCGTGATCGCGGCGAGCGTGACGGAATTTCTGGGCCAGAACAGCGCTGTGCTCGAGCGCTTGCGGGCCGCGGGAGTCACTACGGAGGAGCCGGGGGCCGCCGGGACGACGGCCGGCGGAGCCGGGGCGGCCGGCGCCCTGAAGCAGACGCTCGAAGGCAAAACGGTGGTGGTCACCGGGGCGGTGCCGGGCTACACGCGGGAGGGAGCGGAGGAGGCGATCGAGGCGCGGGGTGGCAAGTCGCCGGGCAGCGTATCGAAGAAGACGTTCGTGCTCGTCGTGGGTGACGCGCCGGGTGCGAGCAAGACCAAGAAGGCCGAGGAACTCGGGGTGGTGACCATGGACGCGTCGGGGTTCGATGCGTTGCTCAAGACGGGCGAGCCACCGGGGTGAGGTCGGGCGTGCTGGTCGGGGGGTGTCCACCGAAGTGGTGTCCGTTGTCGGTAGCCTGAATCCGCCCGATGCCCCTGATCTCTGATTCCATCGGCCGGGTCCTTGGGAAGCGGTACCGGCTGCTCTCCGCCCTGGGCACCGGCAGTTCCGCTCACGTCTATCTGGCCGAGGATGTGTCGTTGCAGCGCCACGTCGCGGTCAAGGTCTTGCAACCCGGCCTGGCCGCGGACGAGGCCTTCCTCAAGCGCTTCCGGGCCGAGGCGCGGTCGGTCGCATCGCTGAACCACCCGCATGTGCTGCGGGTCTTCGACTGGGGCGAGGAGGACGACGAGCCGTATCTGGTGCTGGAGTATCTCGGTGGGGGCTCGCTACGGGATTTGCTCGACCGGGGCGTGCGGCTGACGCACGCACAGGCGGCGCAGCTGGGGGCCGAGGTGGCGCAGGGCCTCGCGTACGCGCACGTGCGGGGGCTGGTGCACAGGGACGTGAAGCCGGCGAACCTGCTCTTCGACGAGGAGAGCCGGGTGCGCATCGCCGACTTCGGCGTGGCTCGCGCGTTGGCGGAGGCAGCGTGGACCGAGCCGGCGGGTGCGATGGTGGGGACGGCCCGGTATATCTCGCCCGAGGCCGCCGAAGGCAAGCACGTCGACGGACGCGCCGACGTCTACTCGCTGGCGTTGGTCCTGTACGAGGCGGTGACGGGCACGGTGCCGTTCGTCACCGACACGACGATGGGGACGCTGGCGGCGCGCATCGGCCAGACGTTGCCGCACGACCCTGCGTTGGGGCCACTCGACGACGTGCTCGCCCGGGCGGCCGCGCCCGATGTGAACGCCCGGTTGGATGCGGCGGGTCTGTCGGCGCGTCTCGGCGCCCTGGCCTCGGCGCTGCCGACGCCGACGCCCTTGCCACTCGTGTTCGCGCACGTCGAACGCTCCGCCCCGATCACCGGGTTCCACGCGCCCAACCCCGACGAGCTGACCGATACGGGGGTGGCCGCGGCGCCGACGACGAGCATCGGCTCGGGCACGATGGTGGCGGGCGTGCCGGGCGCTCCCGTCGGCACCAGGGCCGGGCCAGGAGAGGTCTTCGACGCCGAGCCCTTCGGCAACGCGGCGACGGTGGCCGGCGAACCGAGGCCCGGATCGCCGACACGGCGGCGGCGGTTCGGCGGCGGTCCGAGCCGCCGGACATGGGTGATCGCGGCGATCGCCGTGGCCGTCGTCCTGCTGGCCGCCGGGCTGGGGTTGGCCTTCGGGACGAACACGTTCACGCCGTCGCACCCGACGCCGACGCTGGACAACCTCTCTGTGGCCCAGGCGAGGACGGCGCTGGCCAAGGTGCACATGAACTTGGCCCAGGGGACGCCGGTCAAGTCGATCACGGTGGGGTCGGGCGACGTCGTGTCGCAGACCCCCAAGGCCGGCGTGTCGACGAAGGAGGGCACGACCGTGACGGTGGTGGTCTCGGACGGCCCACCCAACGTCTCGGTGCCAAACCTGGCGAGCATGACGTGCGCGCAGGCAGCCAACGCGCTGCAGGCGGCACACTTCAAGTCGGTCTGCGCGCCCGGCGCCTACAACAACAACGTCGCCGCCGGCGTGCTCGACCTGTGGTCGATCGGCTCGACGCAGAACCCGACCAAGGCGCCCTATGGCAGCACGATCACGCTCGTGCCGTCGCTCGGACACGAGCCGGCAACGGTGCCGAACATCCCGACCAGCTACTCCTTCGCCCAGGCGCAGGCCGCGCTGCAGGCGGTCGGGTTGACGGCCACGCAGAACAACGAGTCGAGCGCGACGGTGCCGAACGGCCAGGTGGTCTCGACGGCACCCGCCAGCGGGGCGTCGGCGCCCTTCGGCTCCGCGGTCACGGTGAACGTGTCGACCGGGCCACCGACGACGACGGTGCCCAACGTGAACCAGGACACGGTGCAGCAGGCGACGACGACGCTGACGAGCGCCGGGCTGAGCGTGTCGGGCGTCAGCGGGAACCCGTCGAACAAGGTGATCGGGACCCAGCCCTCCATCGGATCGACCGTGCCGACGGGGTCGTCCGTCCAGCTGATCACCCACTGAACTACTTCCGGCTGATGGCGGCGCTCCCTTTCGACCCGAACTGTGACCTTTGCGAGGCGGCGCGCCTCTCGGAGTGGCACCACGAGGACGACGTGTGCTGGGTGGCCGACTGCGAGGTGTGCGGCGTGCCGATGGTGGTGTGGAAGCAGCACGGGCCGACCCCGCCCGACGTCGACGTCGAGCACATGGTGGCCCAGCTGAGCCGGGTGGCCGACGCACGGTTCGGCTCGGGCGAGTGGTCGGTCGACCGGGTGATGCGACAGATCCCGAACCACTTCCACGCGCACGGCCGCGACCCGAACTGGTGGTTCCGGCTACGCGGGCTGCGCTGACGACGGGCGGCGTTCTGAGCCTCGTTTTCGGGGAGGGACCGGAAATTCCCCACCGGTAGGGTGTCGCCGATGGAGGCGTCCCCGGTCGATCGGTCCGACGCGCTCCTCGACCCGGTCGCCGACCCCGGCGGGGCCGCCATGGGGACCCGAGGGGACGGGTCGGTCGAGACGAACTGGTTCACCCTGCTGCACCGGCGCGTCACGCACCGGGCGGTGCGGAGTCCGCGTTACCAGTGGTGGGCGCTGGTGGCCCTGTTGGCAGGGCTGCTCTCCCTCAACATCACCTTCACCGTCTTCGTGGTGGCGCTACCCACGGTCAAGTCGGACTTCCACACGAACTTCTCGGTGCTGGCATGGGCGTCGACCGGGCCCCTGCTCGCCTTCGGCGTCGCCGCGCCATTCTTTGGCAAGGCCGGGGACCTCTTCGGTCACCGGCGCCTCTACCAGTTCGGCCTGTTGGGCGCGATGGTGAGCGCCGTCCTCACCGCCACGGCACCGGACGTAGGGATGCTCCTGTTCGCCCGCGCCCTCGATGGCGTCCAGGGCGCGGCGACCGGGACGGCGTCGATGGCGATCATCCTCGAGCTCTTCGCGCCGGCGGACCGGGTGAAGGCGCTCGGGTGGTGGTCCCTCGTCGGCGCCGGCGGGCCGGTCCTCGGGGTCACGCTCGGTTCACCGGTGATCCAGTACTTCGGCTGGCGCACGCTGTTTTGGGGCCAACTGGTGCTCCTCGTCATCGCGTCGGTCGTGGTTGCCGTCCTGCTCCCGACCCGACGCAAGGTTGGGGATGGCGTGACCGCGGCGCCGAAGCAGGCGAGGGCGTGGAAGGGGATGGACTGGGTCGGGAGCTGGAGCCTGGCCGGTGGCGTGACCGCCGCCATGCTCGTCCTGAGCATCGGGCCCATCGCCGGCTGGACCTCCGTCGGGGTGATCGTCTCGGGTGTCACCGCGGTGGGGTTGGGCGCGTTGTTCTTGTGGCGCGAGACCACGTTCGCCACGCCGCTCATCCCGACGAAATATTGGCGGCGGCGCAACTTCATGTTCCCGATGGGCACCAAGGCCTTCACGAGCTTCGCCTACTTCGGCGGCTTCTTCCTGTTCCCGCTGCTGATGGAGCAGGTCTACGGGTACAGCGTGTCCCAGGTGGGGTTCTTGTCCGTGGCGCGCCCGCTGGTCTTCGCCGTCTGCGCACCGATCGCGGGGTACATGACCATACGGACCGGGGAGCGCACGGCGACGCTGTTCGGGACCATGTCGTTGCTGCTCTCCATGGTGCTGTTCGCCACCCTCGGGGCCTCGTCGGCCATCGTGGTGGTGGTGGTCGCCCTGGCCCTGTCGGGCCTCGGCATGGGCGTCTCCATGCCGGCAACCTCGGCGACCATGTCCAACGAGCTGGACGAGTCCGAGTACGGCGTGATGAGCGCGGCCCAGTTGCTGGCCGCGCAGGTGGGGGAGGTGGCGGGCATCCAGATCGTGCTGACGATTCAGGAGTCGATCGCGAAGAGGTCGGGACTGGGCAACGTGCACCACAGCCCCGCGTTGCTGCACAGCTTCAGCGTGCCGTTCTGGGTCGGCACGGCCGTCGCCGCGCTCGCCGTGGTCTGTGCGCTGTTCATCCGGCCGCTGCCGCGCCCGGCGCGCACGCCGCAGCTGGTCGCGGACCTCGGCTAAGACGCGGCTAAGACGGGTTGTGCCGGACGGGCTACTCGGTGATGTCCCGCAGCCGGGTGGCCATCTCGGCCGCGTTGGGGTCGGCCGCCGCCGGGGTGGCCTGAAGGGCCATCAGCTTGGCCATGTCCCCCTCGACGCGCACCTTGCCGGCCATGAAGGCCTGCATGCCCGCCTGGGGGTTCCCCTCAATGAGGATGGCCTTGGCGGTGTCGTAGTCGACGGTGACCTTGAGGTCCTGGGTCTCGAGGTGGCCGACGTCGAGCACCATCTCGCCGCTCGAGGTGTCCATGTGGGCGAGGATGTCGGCCTCGGAGAAAGGGACCGCCGTCACGACGAGGTTCATGCGGACGGTGTGCGCGATCGGCGGGGTCTTGCCCTCGTACTCCGCGCGGATCTTGCGCGCTTCGTCCAGCCATTCGTCGCTGAGGAACGGGTACGACGGCATGTGAGTCGGCTCCTTCGTCTTTCGTCTGGGACCTCGGTTCGCCCCATCTGGCCGCCGGAACCCTACTCGCCTCGCCGGTAGGCTGCCGGTTCGTGACCCACCCCATCATCCCCGGTGCAGAGCCATATTCGGCGACCGGCGACGCCCGCGGCGCGCTGGTCCTTCACGGCTTCACGGGCAATCCGCAGTCCATGCGCGGCCTGGCGCTCGCGTTGGCCGACGCGGGGTTCACCGTGGAGATGCCGCTGCTCCCCGGACACGGGACGGACGTCGCCGACATGGTGCCGACGCGCTGGAAGGACTGGTGTGAGGCGGCAGTCGACGCGTTCACCGCGCTGTCGGCGCGCTGTGACGCCGTGGCCATCGTCGGGCTGTCGATGGGCGGGAGCCTCGCCGTCTGGCTGGCCGAGCACCATCCGGAAGTGGCGGCGCTCTCGCTGGTGAACCCGCTGGTGACCCCGCCCGACGCGGCGACGACCGACTTCATTGAGGCGATGGTCGAGGGCGGCGACGAGGTCGCGCCCGGCATCGGCTCGGACATCGCCCTGGAGGGCTCGGTCGAGCTGGCCTACCCCGAGCTGCCCCTGCAAGCAGCGCTGTCGCTCTTCGAAGGCGTCGCCGAGGTGGAGGCCCTGCTTGGCCAGGTCGCCTGCCCGGTGCTGCTCTTCACGAGCAAGCAGGACCACGTCGTCGACCCCAAGTCGAGCGACCTGCTCGTCGAGCGGGCCAAGGGACCGGTCGAGCAGGTGGTCCTGGAGCGGAGCTTCCACGTGGCGACGCTCGACTACGACAAGGACGAGATCGAGGCACGCACCGTGGAGTTCCTGCGCGGCGTCATCCCCGACCCGGGCGCGTGAGCGGGCCGGACGAGAAGACGCGGACCGCTGCCCCGAGCGCGCTCAGCCGGGACGACGTCGTTCACGTCGCCCGTCTGGCGCGGCTCAACCTGACCGACGAGGAGGTCGAGCTCTTCACCGCGCAGCTACGCACGGTGCTCGACCACGCCGCCGACGTGGCGTCGCTCGACCTCACGCATCTGGCGCCGTCGTCGCACCCGATCCCGCTCGACAATGTGCTGCGCCCGGACGAGCCCCGGCCGAGCCTCGACCGCGAGGAGGTGTTGGCGGTCGCGCCCGACGTGGAGGACCACCGCTTCCGGGTGCCACGCATCGGCGCGGAGGCACCGTGACCACGGCGTTGGCTACGGCGGCCGACGTGCGCTCCGGGGCGCGTACCGCTCGGGACGTCGCCGAGGAGGCGCTGGCGACCGTCGCCGCCGAGAACGAACGGTTCAATGCGTTCCTCTACGTCCTCGACGAGGACGCACGAGCCCAGGCTGACGCGGTCGACGCTGCCGTGGCGGAAGGACGCGACCCGGGCCCACTGGCCGGCGTGCCGGTCGCCCTGAAGGACAACTTGTGCACCCGCGGCCACGAGACGACGTGCGGTTCGCGGATCCTCGAGGGGTGGCGGCCGCCCTACGACGCCACTGTCGTCGAGCGGCTGCGTCGGGCCGGCGCCGTCGCGTTGGGCAAGACGAACATGGACGAGTTCGCCATGGGCTCGTCGACCGAGAACTCCGCGTTCGGGCCGACGCGCAACCCGCGCTCTACGGGGAAGGTCCCCGGCGGCAGCAGCGGTGGCTCGGCGGCCGCGGTGGCGGCGGGCTTCGCCCCGCTGGCCCTTGGCTCGGACACGGGCGGCTCCATCCGCCAGCCAGCCGCCCTGTGTGGCGTCGTCGGCATGAAGCCCACGTACGGCCGGGTGTCGCGCTACGGCCTGGTGGCGTTTGCCAGCTCGCTCGACCAGATCGGGCCTTTCGCCACGACGGTCAAGGACGCCGCGCTGCTGTTCGACGTGATTGCCGGCCACGATCCGCTCGACAGCACCTCTTTGCCGTCGACGCCCGAGCCCACGCTGCCGAGCATCGACGAGGGCGTCGAGGGGCTACGCGTCGGCTTGTGCCGCGATCTGGTGGAGGGGTGCGCGGCGGACGTGGTGGCGCGGGTGCACGAGGCAGCCGACGCACTGGCGAAGGCTGGGGCCAAGGTGGAGGAGGTCTCGGTGCCCGAGTTCTCCTACGGCCTCTCCGCCTACTACCTCATTGCGCCGGCCGAAGCTTCGTCGAACCTGGCCCGCTACGACGGGGTGCGCTACGGGCTCCGGGTCCAAGGCGACGACGTCGAGGCGATGAACACAGCCACCCGGACCGCCGGCTTCGGCGCCGAGGTGAAGCGGCGCATCATGCTCGGGACGTACGCGCTCTCCGCCGGCTACTACGACGCCTATTACGCCCAGGCCCAGCGGGTCCGCACCCTTGTCATGGCGGCCTTCGATCGCGCCTACGAGTCCTACGACGTGCTCCTCGGCGCCACGGCACCCACGACGGCCTTCGACCTTGGCGCGAAGGTCGACGACCCCATGGCCATGTACATGAACGACGTCTGCACCATCCCGTCGAACCTCTCGGGGCACCCGGCGATCTCCGTGCCCTTCGGCACCGGTGCGGACGGCCTTCCCGTGGGCGTCCAGGTGCTGGCTCCCGCGCTGGGGGAGGCCATGTTGTTCCGGGTTGCCCGCGTCGTGGAGGCGCACGCACCATGACCGACTGGGAGACCGTGATCGGGCTCGAGGTGCACACGGAGCTGGCGACGGTGACGAAGCTCTTCTGCGGCTGCCGCAATGCGTTCGGCGACGAGCCCAACGTCAACATCTGCCCGGTGTGTCTCGGTCTCCCGGGCGCGCTGCCCGTCCTCAATGAGCAGGCGGTGGAGCTGGCGATGCGTATCGGCGCCGCGCTCCACTGCGAGATCCGGCCCTCGGAGTTTGCTCGCAAGAACTACTTCTATCCCGACCAGGCGAAGGATTATCAGATCAGCCAGTACGACCTGCCGTTGAACGCCGACGGCTGGCTGGAGTTGCCGGACGGGTTCCGGGTCGGCGTGACCAGGGCTCATATGGAGGAGGACACCGGCAAGCTCACCCACATCGGAGCGAGCGGCCGGATCAACGCCGCGCTGCACGCGCTCGTCGACTACAACCGTTCGAGCGTCCCGTTGGTCGAGATCGTCAGCGAGCCCGACATGCGGTCCTCTGCACAGGCTCGTGCCTATGTGTCCGAGCTGCGCGGCATGCTCATCGCAACGGGCGCATCCGATGGCCGCATGGAAGAGGGATCGATGCGGGTCGACGCCAACGTGTCGGTCCGTCCGGTCGGGACCACCGAATTCGGCACCCGTTGTGAGATCAAGAACCTCAACTCGCTGCGCTCGCTCCAGCGAGCGATCGACTACGAGGTAGGCCGCCAGATCGCCCTCCTCGAGAGCGGCGGGGTGGTCGACCAGGAGACTCGCCACTGGAACGAGGCGGCCGGCCGCACCGAGACGATGCGATCCAAGGAAGAGGCCAACGACTATCGCTACTTCCCCGAGCCCGACCTGGTGCGTCTCGCACCCGACGAGGCCTGGCAGGCGAGGGTGCGCGCCGCCCTCGGGCCGATGCCGGCCGGCCGGCGGGCCGCCCTGGCCGCCGCACTGGGTGGTGCTCCGAGCGCGGCGGAGGTCGACCAGGTCAACGCCGTGGTCGACCTCGGCCTGGACGGTCTGGTTGCCGCGGCGTCCGAGGCGGGCGTGCCCACCGCGCTCGCGCTGGCTCGAGCCGCCAATGAGGTCGCCGCACAGGCCGATGCCGGTCTGCGGTTGGACGCCGGCTCGTTCGCTTCATTGCTGGCGCTCGAAGCGGGCGGGCAGCTGTCGGCCACACAATCGAAGACCGTGCTGTCGGCGATCCTCGAGCGGGGTGGTGGCGACCCGGCTGCGTTGGCCAAGGAGATGGGGTTCGAGGCCCTCGCGTCGGACACCCTGGCGACGGCGGTCGACGGGGTGATCGCGGCCAACGCCGAGGAGTGGACCCGCTTCGTCGAAGGTGACGAGGGCGAGCAGAAGAAGCTGATGGGTTTCTTCACCGGAAAGGTGATGCAGGCAACGTCAGGCAAGGCCAACGGCAAGGACGTGGCGGCCGAGCTGCGCCGCCGCCGAGGCTAAGAACTGAGCGGCTCCTTCACGTAGCGGTCGAGCGTCGGCCCGACCCAATGGCCGATCTGGCGCGGTGTCGCGGTGGACATCGGTGGCACCCGCAGGATGTAGCGGGTGAAGGCCAGTCCCATGAGCTGGGACGAAACCATGGCGGTCCGCTGTCGGGTGACGGCCTCGCCCTCCCCCTCCTTCGGAACACGCTGGCTCCACACACGCTCGTTGACGAACTCGCGTATCGAATCGGCAACTTGTGTCGACGTCGCCATCGCCGCCACGCAGGACGCGAATGAAGAGCCCGTACCCTCCGCCCTGTCCCACATGCTGAGGAACCCCTCGATGGTGCGGGCGCCCGAGTACTCGGGGCCAGCGGCGTGCTCTTTCACTTCGCGCGGGTCGAACGGGATGGCCATGGCCGCGACAAAGAGGCTGGCCTTGCCGTTGAAATAGTGGTGGACGAGGGCCGGGTCCACGCCGGCGTCGCGGGCCACGGCGCGCAGGCTGGTCCCGTCGTAGCCCTTGGCCGCGAAGACGCGCTTGGCCGCTTCGATGATCTCCCCCCGGGTGTCCGCGTTTCCGGGCCGCCGTCCGACCGCGCTCACCCCTGGCCCGCCACAAATTGCCGGGTCAGCAGGTATTCACCAGCGGAGAATTGTATGTTAGAACTCATCAGTGATGAATCATATGGTGGAAACGAGGTGAGCGGTATGGAGAGCACGCCCCAGACCGAGACGACGGCGCTCGGCCGCCTGGCCGGGCGGTGCTACGACCGCCGCCGGCTCGTTCTCCTGCTCTGGATCGTCGCCATCGTCGGCATCACGGTGCTCTCCCAGGTCGTGGGCACAAGCTTCAAGAACAAGTTCACCTCGGGCAACACCCCGTCGCAGCAGGCGCAGAACATCCTGCAGCAGCGTTTCCCCTCCAAGTCGGGCGACATGGCCGACATCGTGTTCCGCACCGCCACACCCATTCCGAGCAACCAGGCGGCGATCAACAAGGTCGTAGCGAGCGTGCACTCGCTTCCTTACGTCCGGGGCGTGACGAGCCCCTTCTCGCCCGAGGGGGCGCACCAGATCGCGCCGAAGGGCAACGTCGCCTACGCCGAGGTCCAGTTCACGACCGACACGGCGGACATCCCGACGGGGGCGGTGAAAAGGGTCATCTCGGCGGCGCAGGGGGCTGCGACGAGCGGGGTCCAAGTCGAGCTCGGGGGGAGCCCGATCTCGGCGGCCGCGACGGCCGCACCCGGGTCGAGCGAGGGCATCGGCATCTCGGCGGCGCTCATCATCATGCTGCTCGCCTTCGGTTCGATCGTCGCCATGGGGCTGCCCCTGATTACCGCCCTCGCCGGGTTGGGCATCGGCATCGCGTTGCTGGAGCTGATCACCCATTTGCTTGTGGTGCCGAACTTCTCGCCCGAGATGGCGGCGATGATCGGTATAGGCGTCGGCATCGATTACGCGCTCTTCATCGTGACCCGGTACCGACAAGGCATCTTCGAGGGCCGGTCACCGCGCGACGCGGTGATGACCGCGCACATGACCGCGGGGCGCTCGGTGCTCTTTGCCGGCACCACCGTGGTGATCTCGCTCTTCGGGCTCTACCTGATCGGCCAGGCCTACATGATCGGTCTCGCCACCGCCTGCATCGCCGCGGTGTTCATGGTGCTCATTGCTGCGCTGACCCTCCTGCCGGCCATGCTCGGGTTCGCCGGGAACGCGATCGACAAGCTGCACGTGCCCGGCCTGCTGCGCAGCGGGGGCCCGCCACCCGAGAACGGGTTCTGGCACCGCTGGAGCCGCTTCATCCAGCGCCGGGCCTGGTTCACCGGGACGGCCGCGGTGCTGATCCTGGTCGCGCTGGCCATCCCGCTGTTCAGCATGCGGCTCGAGTTCACCGACGCGGGGAATGATCCTTCGGCTCTCACCACCCGGCAGGCCTACGACCTGCTGGCGCAGGGGTTCGGCCCGGGGTTCAACGGGCCGCTCGTCGTCGCCGTCGCGATGGGCGGACCCTCGGACGTGGCGACGCTGCAGCACCTGGATCGGGCGCTCTCCGCCGGGGTGCCGGGCGTCGCGTTCGCCGCGCCGGCTCAGCTCAACGGGAACGACACCGGGGCCGTCATCGCCGTCATCCCCACGACGTCGCCCCAGGCGACTCAGACGGTCGATCTGGTCAACCGGCTGCGCGCCGACGTGATTCCGCCGGTCGTCCATGGGACCGACGTCAACGCACAGGTGGGAGGGGAGACGGCCGCCTCGATCGATGCCGCCGGTTTCCTGGGCCATCGCCTGTTCGTCGTGATCGGCGCGGTGCTCATCCTGTCCTTCCTGTTGCTGATGGTCGTGTTCCGCTCGCTGGTCTTGCCACTCAAGGCGGTGATCATGAACCTGCTCAGCGTCGGCGCGGCCTACGGGGTCATGGTGGCCGTCTTCCAGTGGGGCTGGGCTGGCAGCGTCATCGGTATCGGTGAGAAGGGCCCGATCGACCCGTGGATCCCCGTCACGATGTTCGTCGTCCTCTTCGGCCTGTCGATGGACTACGAGGTCTTCCTGCTCTCGCGCATCCGTGAGGAGTGGCTCCGCACCGGCGAGAACTCGACGGCCGTGGCGGACGGGTTGGCCGTCACGGGTCGCATCATCACCGCGGCGGCGGCAATCATGTTCTGTGTCTTCGGGTCGTTCATCATCAAGGATCCGCTGCACATCCTCAAGGTGTTCGGCCTGGGGCTGGCGACGGCCGTTCTGATCGACGCCACGCTCGTCCGCATGGTGCTCGTTCCGTCGATCATGGAATTGCTCGGCCCGGTCAACTGGTGGCTGCCCCGATGGATGGACCGGTCGATGCCGCGCCTCGGGATCGAGGTGACGCCGACGAAGACACCGCCGACGCCGGCGCCGAGGCCGACGCCAGTGCCGACGCCCGCCTGACCTGCGCAGGGGCGGCCGTATGCTTGGCGCCCATGAGCAGCGAGCAAGCGGTGGCCGCGTTCGTGTCGCTGAACCCCGGGCGCGACGTGCAGCGGGTGGGCACGGCCGCCTTCCTCGGTGAAGACGTCGCGAAGATCCACGACCCGGTGTGGGCGGTGATCGGCAACCTCGGCGACAGCCAGTGCTACCTCGGCGTGCCGGAGAAGGTGCAGACCATCCAAGCCGTGCTGTCGCGTCGCATTGCTGAGGACGACCTCCCGGTCCGGCTGATCGCGCCGGCGTTCACCCTCGGGGTCTCGGACGGCCAGCTCAACGGCACGCCGCAGATGCGGTTTTCGCTGATCGGCCGCGAGCTGGTCCACGACGTCGCCGACGTGCACCTGGCGGCGAACGGTGTCGCCGGACTGGTCGCCGTGGTGGCGTGCGACAAGCCCCCGGTCGGAACGCTCGCTGCCGTCCTCGAGAACAACACGCCCGCGGTCATCCTCTCCGATGGCCCGATCCGGCCCGGGACCGACCCCGAGACCGGGGGCCGCATCGACCTGGTGTCGGCCTTCCAGGTGGCGGACCAGGACGCCGAAGTCCGCGCCCGCTACGCCCTGCACGCCTGCCCGGGCCAGGGCAGCTGCGGCGGCATGTTCACCTACAACACCATGCAGACCTTCATCGCCGTGCTCGGTCTCGAGCCGCTGCACATGGTCTCCCCGGCGTCGGACGATCCGCGCCGGAGGACGGAGTTCCCCGATCAGATCGTGGACTGCCTGCTCGCCATGTCCAAGCGGGGCATCCGGCCGCGCGACATCGTGACGCCGGCCGCCCTCCGCAACGCCCTCACGGTCGCCATCGCCATGGGCGGTTCCACCAACGTGCTGCTGCACAGCGTCGAGATCGCCCGCGCCGCCGGCATCGACCTGTGGAAGGAGGTCCTGAGCCAGGACGACTTCAACCAGCTGGCCCGCCGGCTCCCCGTGCTGGTCAACATGCGGCCCTTCGGTGACTACTCCATGGTCGACGTGGACGCCAAGGGCGGGCTGCAGGTCATCGTGCGCGAGTTGCTCGAGGGCGGTTTCCTTGACGGCCAGTCGATCACCTGCACGGGCGAGACCCTGGCCGAACAGGTGCGGCGACTCGACCCACCCGCACCGGACCAGGGCGTGATCTACCCGGTGGAGAAGCCGTTCAAGGACACCGGCGGCCTCCGGCTGCTGCGCGGCAACCTTGCCCCCGCGGGCGGGGCGATCCTCAAGGTCGCCGGGGTCGAGGGTGGCGTGAAGGACGGCGTCTTCACCGGGCGCGCCCGTGTCTTCAACAGCGAGCGCTCGCTCGTCGAGGCGCTCGATGAAGACCCCGACAGCTTCGAGGACAACGACATGGTGGTGATCCGCTACGAGGGACCGCGCGGCGCACCGGGCATGCCGGAGCTCCTTGACCCGACCTCACGCATCACCGCCCTCTGCCGGCAGCGGCACATCACGATCGCGCTGATGACAGACGCCCGCTTCTCGGGGGGATCCGTCGGCCTGGTCATCGGGCACGTGGCGCCCGAAGCCTTCCTCGGCGGACCGATCGCACTGGTCGAAGACGGCGACACGATCGTGGTCAATCTGAATGACGATCGCCTCGACTGCTCACAGCTCGACGACCCCGCGCTGTCCGAGGAACGCGCCACGGCGTGGCGCGTTGCCGCCGAGAACAACGGCGGCGTGCACCCCGACGTCACGCCGGTGACGGACCGGGTGCTGGCGCGCATGCGGGCGACGGCGCTGCCCGCACTCCTCGGGGGCGGCATGGCCACACCGTCGCCCGCCTGACCGCGACCTGCCGGGTGCGCGCCGCCGAAGCGGCGCTACATCCCGTTGACGAGTCCGACCACGTTGCCCTGCGGGTCGGCGAACATCGCAATGGACGGCCCGCCGGGGATGTCCATGGGCTCCATCACCAACTTGCCGCCCAGTGACTCGGCCTTGTCCAGGCTCGCCTGCAGGTCGTCGCTTTGGACGTAGACGGTGACGAACGGCTTGCCGTCCTGGCTCGGTCCTACGCCGCCGCCGATGCCCGGGTCGATACCCTTGACCATCCCGTAGTTCTGCGGGTTGTCGGCGTCGATGTCCCATCCGAAGAGGTCGGCGTAGTACTTCTGCAGCCCGGCACCGTCGGGGCCGAGGATCTCGAAATGCACGACGGGGTCTCCCATGGGTCTCTCCTCTCGGGCTGGCCGCCGCCCAGCGCGGCGGCCTTTTGGCCCAATACCCGGATTCTTACCCGGGCCTGTGACGTCCCGGCGAGTGTGCGTCGTGCGTCGTGCGTCGTCCTCAGATCTGCGGCTCCACGATCCCGTGGTCGAACGCGAAGACGATGGCGGCGGCCCGGTCGCGCAGGTCGAGCTTCGAAAAGATGTGGCCGACGTGGCTCTTGACCGTGACCTCGGAGATCGCCAGCTCGTGGGCGATCTCCGTGTTCGAGAGTCCGCGGCCGATCAACGCCAAGACTTCCCGTTCGCGGTCGGTGAGCCCGGCGACCCGGGTCCCGTCGTTCCGGGTGGGCGCCGTCGAGCGGTAGGCGGCCAGCACCCGGGCCGTGACCGTCGGGTCCAGCCAGGCTCCGCCCTCGGCGACGACCCTGGCCGAGCGGATGAGGTCCTCGCCGGGTGCGTCCTTCAGCTGGAAGCCCGACGCCCCGGCGCGCAGCGAGGCCGAGAGCACCTCGTCGTCGTCGAACGTCGTGAGGATCAGGACCGGCGGCGACCCGTCCCGCTCACGGAGCCGCCGAGTCGCCTCGGCGCCGCCAACCTGCTTCATGCGCGCGTCCATGATGACCAGGTCCGGTCGAGTGGCGTCGACGGCCGCCTCCACCTCGGAGCCGTCGCTGCATTCAGCCACCACCTCGAAGCCCTCACGCGGCGCGAGGATCCGGCGTAGCCCCGTTCGTACCAGCTGCTGGTCGTCGACGAGGACAACGCGGATCACGCGTGGGCCTCATTCCACGGCAGTCGGGCGTCGACCTTCCAGGTGCCGTCACCGTTGTGCGCCGTCGCCGTCCCGCCGAGCAGCTCCGCCCGTTCGGCCATGCCCCGCACCCCGGTCCCGCCGGGCGAGGCCACCACGGCGCCGGGCACGATCGGATTGACCACCCGCACGTCGACCTCACCATCGGTGACGCGGAATTCGAGGTCGACCGGTGCCCCCGGAGCGTGCTTGACGGCGTTGGAAAGCGACTCCTGCACCACGCGGTAGGCGGCGAGGCCCGTTCCCATCGGCACCACGGACAGGTCGCCGTCGAGGTGGAAGGTGACGTCGAGCCCGGCGTTGCGGAACCCGTCGACGAGCTCAGGCACGTCGGCGGCGCACGGCGTCGGCGCCGCCGGGGCGCCCTCGCCGTCGCGTCCGAGGAGGCCGACCGTCCGGTGGATCTCCGCCATGGCCGAACGCCCTGCGGTCTCGGCGTCGGCGAGGGCGGCGAGGGCCTCGTCGGTGTCACCGGCGGCCAGCGCCAGCCTGGCGCCGCTCATCTGGAGCATCGTGACGGCCAGCGAGTGGGCGATGAGGTCGTGGATCTCTCGGGCGAGGCGCCGCCGCTCTTCCTCCGCCGCGCGTGCGGCCAGCTCGCCCTGGGCGTCGGCCAATTCCGTCAGGGCGATCAGCTGGCGGCGGTAGGCCACGCCGCCCATCCAGCCGATGGTGAACGCGAACGCCCAGATGACCATCCCGGAGAAGTGGTTGACGTACGTGAGGATCGCGAGCCCGGCCACGCCCGCCGTCCAGACCACCGCGCCGAACCGAGGTCCGACGGTACCGGCCATCTCGCCGATCAGCAGGGCCACGAAGAACGGCGCGAAGTCGATGGTCTCTTTGAACGAGATGCTGAGCCAATAGACGCCGCCGAGGACGACCGCTGTCCAGATCAGGATGAGCGGATACTGGAAACGGGGCTCGTTGCGGACGATGCCGCGCGGCCACCCGAGCATGTCGAGGACCCAGGGCAAAATGATGAGGGCGAGGATCGGCAACGCGAGGTTCGGGGACGTGAATTCGTGGCGTTGGTACGCGATCAGGACCGCGAGCGCAACGACGAAGGCGCCGATCGCCTGGGGCACGCGCTCCGACCACCACAGCTCGTTCCCCGTCGGGTCGGGCACGCAGAAGACCTCCGCTCCCTCCATCCCACCAGGGTAGAAGCACCGGGATAGCGGCGCATCGGACCGGGGACGGAGGCCCTTCCACCCCCGGTCGGAGGAAAGGGGGCCGCCCGTGGCCCGAAGACGCGCCGTGCGTCGATCCGTACCGTGCATGGCATGGACGCAAAGTTGACGGCGATGGCGCAACGACCACCGTTCGGTGGCCTCACGCGGCGAGAGCTCGTCGGGTGGGCGAGGCGGCTCGACGCCGCACACATCGCGGTCGGGCAATCGGTTCGGATCAGTACCGCCAGGTCCCGGTGGATGTACCTCGTGCTCGATGGGTCCGGCCTCGTGACGCGGGACGGGCGGGCGCACACGATCCTGCGCCCGGGTGACTGCGAGCTGCCCGGCGGGGAGGCGGTGGCGGCGTCCTCGCTCGTCGCCCTCACCCCGATGACGGTGTTGAGTATCCCGCGTGCGGCGGCCCGGGAGCTCGACATCCCGTGGGTCGTGACCGCGGGCGCCGCGACGGACGAGGGCCGCCGCTCGGCCGGCGCACGCGTGCTCCTCTCGGAGACGGAGCCCGACCTCCTGCCCGAGTACGACGACGCGGCGGGCGAGCTCTCGTACCGTGGCTGACATGGCGACGGCCGAAATGGCGATCGAGGTCACGTCCCTGCGCATGGCCTATGGCGACACCGAGGTCGTGCACGGGATCGACCTGGCGGTGACGCGGGGGGAGGTCTTCACCGTGCTCGGCCCCAACGGCGCCGGGAAGACGACGACCATCGAGATCCTCGAGGGCTTCCGCCGGCGCACCGGCGGCAACGTGCGCGTCCTCGGGGCCGACCCCTGGAAGGCGGGGGCGCGCTGGCGCGAGCGCATCGGCGTCGTCCTGCAGTCGAGCACTCCCGAGCCCGAGCTCACCGTGGCCGAGACCGTGGATCTCTATGCGGGCTTCTACGACCACCCGGTCCCGACGGCGACGGTCCTCGAGCTGTGCGGGATCACCGCGCAGGCCCGGACGCGGAACCAACGCCTCTCGGGCGGGCAGCAACGTCGCCTCGACGTCGCCCTGGCGCTGGTCGGTGACCCGGAGCTGATGTTCCTCGACGAACCGACGACGGGTTTCGACCCCGCGGCGCGGCGGTCCGCCTGGTCGATGATCTCGGGCCTGAAGGAAAGAGGGACGACGATCGTGCTGACCACTCACTACCTCGAAGAGGCCGAGACCCTCTCGGACCGCATCGCCGTGATCGACGCAGGGCGGATCGTGGCCGCGGGCACACCGGCCACGCTGGGCGGTCGGGACCACGCACCGACCGACATCACTTTCCGCCTGCCTGTAGGCGCCGCGCCGCCGCCCGCTCCCGGCTGCGCGTCGGTGGGAGGTGGCCGGCAGCGCGTGCGTTCATCCGACCCCACGCGCGATCTGCACGAGCTCACACAATGGGCCCTCGGCCGGGGGCTCACGCTCGAAGACCTCGACGTACGCCGCCCCAGCCTGGAGGACGTGTACCTGCAGCTGACGAGCGAGAGCAAGAAGGAGGTCGCGGTATGACCACCGCACTGGAGCCGACCCTCCCGCTCACCGGGTCCGACCGAAGGCCGGCCGATCGGTCCAGTCTGGGGCGGGCGCTCTCAATGGTGGTGCACCAGGTCCGTTACGACATGCTCGGCATGCTGCGCAACCGGGCGGCGCAGGGCTTCGTCTTCGCGATGCCGGTCGGCTTCCTGGTGCTGTTCGTTGCCATCTTCGGCAACGGCAACATGAACTTCACCGGCCAACGAATCCCCGCCTCCACGTACTATGTCGCCGCCCTGACCGTGTTCGCCATCGTCGATGTTGCGTTCATGTCGCTCGTGATCGTGCTGGTCGAGACGCGCGAGAACGGCGTGCTGCGCCGGCGTCGGGCCACGCCCCAACCGGCCTGGACGGTCGTGGCCGGGCGAGGAGTGGTGACGCTGTGCACGGCCACGGCGATCGCAGCTCTCCTTCTCGGCCTCGGCCGTCTCGCCTACGGGGCGTCCGTGATGACGGCCGCCATCCCGGCTCTGCTGGCGTCCGTGGCGCTGGGCGTGGTGGTCTTCACCTCCCTGGGGTTCGCGGTGGCCGGGCTCGTCCGCTCGTTCCAGGCCGCCCAGCCGGTGGTGATGGCCTTCGCCCTGCCGCTGAGCTTCATCTCGGGCGTGTTCATCCCGTGGGCCTTCGTCCCGCACTGGCTCCAGCACGTCTCCGAGGTGTTCCCCGTCCGACCGCTCGTCGTCTCCGTGCTGGACCCGTACCTGGCCCGCGGCCATGCGAGCCCGTGGGACCCGGCGGCGCTCGCCGTCCTGGGCGGGTGGGGCGTGCTGGGCGCGGTCGTCGCCGTGCGGTCCTTCCGCTGGTCGCCTCGCGACCTCTGAGCCCGGTGGGCCCGGTGACCCCTGGGGCCGCCGGGAACGGTCCGGCGGGAAGGCGGGGTTGTCCGCCCAGAGAACGCGTGGCACAATGATCGGGTCATGAATGCGCGCCTCGCCCGTCCCGAGATTCTGGTAGTCGTAACGTAGAGGCGCGCCCTTACATCGCAGCGCGCCTCTCGACCTCCCGCTCCGGGGGGTCTTTTCAATTTCCGGACCGATACGAGCCACGACCCGACCCGACCCGACCCGAACCGAAGAACAGGAAGAGGGGGAACCGACATGAAGATGACAGGAGCCCAGGCCCTCATCAAGAGCCTCGAGATGCAGGGGGTCGACGTGATGTTCGGCCTGCCCGGCGGCGCCATCCTGCCGGTCTACGACCCGATCATCGACTCGTCGATCCGCCACATCCTGGTCCGCCACGAGCAGGGCGCGGGCCACATGGCCGAGGGCTACGCCATGGTCACCGGCAAGCCGGGCGTGGCGATGGTGACGAGCGGACCGGGCGCCACGAACATCGTGACGCCGCTGGCCAACGCGTACATGGACTCGACGCCGCTGATCGTCGTGTCCGGGCAGGTGGCCACCCCGGCCATCGGCACCGACGCCTTCCAGGAGTGCGACATCACCGGCGTGACGATGGGCATCACGAAGCACAACTGGCTCATCAAGGACGTCGATGACATCCCGAGGGTGGTGGCCGCCGCGTTCCACGTTGCGACCACCGGGCGGCCGGGGCCGGTGCTGATCGACCTGCCCAAGGACATCTCGAACCAGACCATGGAGTGGTACTGGCCCTCCTCAGTCGACGAGCTCGACCTGCCGGGCTACCACCCGGTGACGTTCGGCGACCCCGTGCTCGTCGGCGCGGCGGCCGAGCTCATAGGTGCGGCACACCGGCCCGTCCTCTACGTCGGCGGTGGCGTGCTCAAGGCGCACGCCGCCGAGGCGCTGCGGGCGCTGGCCGAGCGCACCGGCATCCCGGTCGTGACGACGCTGATGGCGCGCGGCGCCTTCCCCGACTCGCACCCCCAGGCGCTCGGCATGCCGGGCATGCACGGGCACTACACCGCGGTGACCGCGCTGCAGCGCAGCGATCTGCTGATCAACCTCGGTGCCCGCTTCGACGACCGGGTGACCGGCAAGATCAGCGCGTTCGCCCCCGAGGCGAAGATCATCCACGTCGACATCGACCCGGCCGAGCTCGGCAAGGTGCGCAAGCCTGACGTCGGCATCGCCGGCGACTGCCGCCAGGTCATCGGCGAGCTGCTGCTCGCGATGGACGCCCGGGCGCGGGACGAACGTCCGGTGGTGGCGGACCTCGAGCCGTGGTGGCACCAGATCCACGAGTGGCAGGAGCGCTTCCCGCTCTATTACGCCGAGACCGAGGGCGGTGCGATCAAGCCGCAGAACGTGGTCGAACAGCTCCGGGACGCGGCGCCCGAGGACACCATCGTCGTGGCCGGCGTGGGCCAGCACCAGATGTGGGCGTCGCAGTACTGGAACTTCGAGCACCCCTACACCTGGGTGAACTCGGGCGGCGCCGGGACGATGGGCTTCGCCGTGCCGGCCTGCATCGGGGCCAAGGTGGGCCGGCCGGACCGGACCGTCTGGGCCATCGACGGCGACGGCTGCTTCCAGATGACGGCGCAAGAGCTCGTGACGGCCAGCGCGGAGCAGATCCCGGTGAAGATCGCGATCTTGAACAACGCGTATCTCGGCATGGTGCGCCAGTGGCAGGAGATGTTCTACGGGGAGCGCTACTCGGAGGTGTACCTGTCGCCCGACCTGCCCGACTACGTCAAGTGGGCCGAGGCCATGGGGTGCGTGGGCATCCGGGCCGAGACGCCCGAGGACGTGGGTCCCGCCATTGAGAAGGCGAACTCCATCGACGACCGCCCGGTGGTCGTTGATTTCCGCACCGACGCCTTCGAGAAGGTGTTCCCGATGGTGGCGGCCGGTGCGTCGAACGACGACATCGTGGTCCACCCCGACCAGGCGGCGGCCCGATGACGGCGCCGGTGGCCGGCGCAGGCGCCGGCGACGGCCGGGCCCATCTGACCGCGTTGCCGGGCGGGAAGGCTGCGCCGCCGCGGCACCACATCTTGTCCGTGCTCGTGGAGAACAAGGCGGGCGTGCTGGCCCGGGTGGCCGGGCTCTTCAGCCGGCGCGGCTTCAACATCTTCTCGCTGGCGGTCGCCCCCACCGACGAGGACCAGCACTTCAGCCGCATCACCATCGTCGTCGACGTGGAGTCGGCCCCGCTCGATCAGATCATCATGCAGCTCGACAAGCTGATCAACGTCGTGTCGATCAGCGAGCTGTCGCCGGCCGAGGCGGTCGAGCGCGAGCTGGTGCTCGTGACGGTGGCGGCCGGGCCGACGGAGCGCTCGCAGGTGATCCAGCTGGTCGGCGTGTTCGGCGGCGAGGTCATCAACGTCGGAACGGACCGCCTGACCGTCATGCTGGCGGGCCGGCCCGAGAAGATCGACGACTTCGAGGGCCTGCTCGAGGAGTACCACGTCGTCGAGCTCCAACGGACGGGCCGGGTGGCCCTGCCTAAGCTGGAACGCCACTAAC
This sequence comes from Acidimicrobiales bacterium, assembly GCA_035552395.1. Taxonomy (GTDB): domain Bacteria; phylum Actinomycetota; class Acidimicrobiia; order Acidimicrobiales; family RAAP-2; genus Bog-473. The sequence goes on along the minus strand of DASZLL010000037.1, from coordinate 11,989 downwards.
CGACGGAAGCCCGCCGGACGATCGATTTGTACAACCAGCGATAAAGGAAAGAGCAGACGCCATGGCCACGCTGTATTACGAATCCGACGCCGACCCCACGCTGATCGCGGGGCGCAAGGTCGCCATCTTGGGCTACGGGTCGCAGGGCCACGCCCACGCGCAGAACCTGATGGAGTCGGGGGTCGACGTGCGCGTCGCCCTGCGCGAGGGGAGCTCGAGCAAGGCCAAGGCCGAGGAGGCGGGGCTGCGCGTCCTGTCGCTGGCCGACGCCGCCGCCGAGGCAGACGTGCTCATGATGCTGCTGCCCGACACCGAGCAGAAGGCGGCCTACGACGAGTTCGTGGCCCCGCACCTGAGCGACGGCGACATGCTCATGTTTGCCCACGGCTTCAACATCCGCTTCGGCCAGATCGTCCCGCCGGCGGGTGTCGACGTCACCATGGTGGCGCCCAAGGGGCCGGGCCACCTCGTCCGGCGCACCTACACCGAGGGCGGAGGGGTCCCGTCGCTCATTGCCGTGCACCAAGACGCCACCGGGAAGGCCCGCGACCTGGCGCTGTCGTACGCCCACGCCATCGGCGCCACCCGGGCCGGCGTGCTCGACACGACCTTCGACGAGGAGACCGAGACCGACCTCTTCGGTGAGCAGGTGGTCCTGTGCGGTGGTCTCACCGCACTGGTCACGGCCGGCTTCGAGACCTTGGTCAAGGCGGGTTACCAGCCCGAGTCGGCCTACTTCGAGTGCCTGCACGAGCTGAAGCTCATCGTCGACCTCATGTACGAGCAGGGCATCGCCGGCATGCGGTATTCGATCTCGGACACCGCCGAGTACGGGGACCTGACCCGCGGCCCCCGCGTCATCAACGAGGCCGTCCGGGCCGAGATGCAGACCATCCTCGACGACATCCGCAGCGGCGCTTTCGCCGAGGAGTGGATCGCCGAGAACAAGGCGGGTCGGCCGAACTTCGACGCCCTGCGGGCGGCCGGCAAGGCGCACCAGATCGAGTCGGTGGGCCAGGAGCTGCGGGACATGATGCCCTTCATCTCGGCCGGCAAGACCCGGGTGCAGGACGCCTCGGGCGGCTGACCAGGAGGTTCCGGCCCTTTGGCGCCGAAGGGTTGATCTGACATCAGAGTGATGTCATCATGACGTCATGAAGATGTCACTGGTGGTGGATGGGCTGCGCGCCGACGTGATCAGCGTCGGTGAGCTCGGCGACGACGCGGTGGCCGAGGCGGCCGAGCGCATCGCCGAGGTGCTGGGCCGCTCCATGCCGGCGCGCATCTTGGACCTCCTCTCCGACGTCGCGGCCGAGGTGTCGGCCGAGCTGCCCGAGGGGCGCGTCGAGGTCCGGGTCGCCGGCGACGACGTCGACCTGGCCTACGTGGAGGACGCCCGCGTCCGGTCGTCGAGCGAGAACGACGGCGACCGCGACCTGTCCGCCCGCATCACCCTGCGCCTGAGCGAGAGTCTCAAGGCACGGGTGGAGGAGGTCGCGGCGCGCGAAGAGATCTCGGTCAACGCCTTCATCGTGCGCACGCTCGATCGCGGCGCGTCGAGTGGTCAGAAGCGGAACAGCTACGCCGGCAGCCGCCTGCGCGGGTACGGCACTACCTAAGGGAGATGGGCGCGATGGAGAAGACGTTCGACACACCGAGGGGCGTGCGGCTCTTCGTACAGAACGAGGTCGGGCTCGTGGCCATTACGGCCGTCCCGACGCCCGAGACGGTGGTGCGACTCGAGCCCCACACCCCCGGGGCCGAGGAGCTCGTCGAGCAGGCCGTCGTCGAGTGCCGCCCGTCCGGCGGGCGCCACATGGTGGTCGTGAAGATCCCCAAGCACTCGATGCGCTTCATCCGGCGCAACGCGGTGACGGTGCGGGTGGACCTGCCCGAGGGCAGCGACGTGGCTGCCGTCGTGGCGTCCGCCGACGTCGAGGTCACCGGTCCGATCGGCTCCGGCGACTTCAAAACGTCGAGCGGCGACGTGTCGACCGACGACGTGGCCGCGGACTTCATGGCCAAGTCGGCGAGCGGTGACGTCACCGTCGGCGCGGTGGGCGGCGACCTCAAGGTGCAGAGCGCGTCGGGCGACCTGCGCTGCTCGAGCGTCGCCGGGCGGGCCGTCTTCACCACGGCGTCGGGCGACCTCGAGGTGGGCGCGGCGGCCAACCAGGTCGAGGTCAAGGCAACCTCGGGCGACGTCCGCCTCGGCGAGCTGGCCCGCGGGGCCCGTGTCATCAACGTCTCCGGCGACGTCCGGGTTCTCGTCCTCGACGAGGGGAGCCTCCACGTGCGCTCCGTCTCGGGCAACGTCTCGGTGGGCGTGGCCCCCGGTGTCGACCTCCACGTCGACGTCGAGACGCTGTCGGGCGACGTCCGCTCGGACATCGAGTTGGTCGACGCGCCCGGACGACGGCGCCGCGACGTGCGGGTCGACGTGAGCGTGCGCAGCGTCTCGGGCGACGTCGAGATCGAGCGGGCGCTCGAGCAGGTGGCCTGACGTGCCCTTCGTGCGCCCCTCCGACATGCTCGCCGCCACGCCGCTTCCGGGTTGGAGCGGACGGTTCCTCCATTCGGCCAACATGACCTTCGCCCACTACGACATCGCCGCCGACGCCGTCCCCCTGCACGAGCACCAGCACGAGCAGGAGGAGGTCTGGCACATCGTCGACGGGGAGGTTGCCCTCACCATCGACGGCGAGGAGCAGGTGCTCACGGCGGGCTGCATCGCGGTGGTCCCGCCGCAGACGCCGCACTCGGTGCGGCCCGTCGGCGCGGTCCGCGTCGTGATCGCCGACTACCCGCTGCGGCCGAACCTGCCGGGCCAGTCGCGGGCCGAATAGCCACTCGACCGCGACCAAGCGGCACCCTCGGGCGGTCAGACTGGCCGAGGTGGTGCGGCGGTCCTTCTCGAGTTGCGTGGCCGCGGTCGCGGCGTTGGTCGTGACCGTCGCCGCCGTCGTGACGCTCCCGTCCGCCGGCCCGGCCTCGGCGGTGGAGGACGGCCTGCCCAGCCTGCGGTCGCCGGCATTCGCCGGTGCCAGCGTCAGCGGCGCCCCCGCCGTCGCCAGTCCGATCCGGTCACCCGGCGGTCCCTTTCTCTACGACCATGCGGGTCGCGTCGTCTTCCTGCACGGCGTCGACGCCGTCTACAAGCGGGCGCCCTTCGAGCTCTACCCGGACCCCGGCAAGCCGTGGAACTTCTCGGCGTCCGACGCGTCGCTGATGGCCCGGCTGGGGTTCGACGTCGTCCGCCTCGGCATGACGTGGAGCGGCCTGGAGCCGGGGAAGGCCAAGGCCAACGACGCGGCCATCTGCGACCCCGGCAAGCCGGCGAACCCGCACCAGCTCGACGTGGCCGCGCTCGACCGCTACGTGGCCCGACTGAAGAAGACGGTCGAGCTCCTGGGTCGCTTCCACATCTTCACCATCCTCGACATGCACCAGGACGTGTACAGCGAGTCGTTCGACGGCGAGGGGGCGCCGGCGTGGGCCGTCTGCACGAACGGGGTGCCGAGCACCGACCCGCCCGGCCGCTGGTCGCGCGGGTACTCGACGGCCGCGGCCGACATCGCGTTCGGTCACTTCTGGAACAACGATGTCCGGGGCGACCTGCAAGGCCAGTACGACCACGTCTGGGGCGACGTGGCCCACGCCTTCCGGGGCAATCCCTGGGTCATCGGCTACGACCCCTTCAACGAACCGTTCTCGACATCCCTCGTCCGCTACCGCGACGAGCACTTTGCCGCCGAGCTGCAGTGCTTCTACACCGGAACCAAGTACGTGGGCACCCACCTGGCGGGGGCGCCGACCCTGCACTGCCCGAAGGCCGACCCCGCCAGCGGCGTCGTGCCGACCATCCTGGCCAACGACCCGTCGCACCTGATCTTCGACGAGCCCGACAACTTCGCGACGCCCGGCTACGTGACCTTCTTGGGCCCGATGCGGCTGCGGAACCTCGTCTACAACGTCCACCTCTATTGCGGGGCGAGGAGCCCGGTCACCGGGAATCCGACCGACGTGGCGCTCTGTGCCCAGCAGGCGGCGCGCTCGTTGGACAGGCGCCAGAGCGACCGCCCCGACATGGCGTCGCGGACTCAGCCGGGCGGACCGGCCTGGCTGGTCACCGAGTTCGGAGCGACGAGCAACGTGCCGTATCTCGAGAGCGTCACCTCCACGATGGACACGCAGCTGGTGGGGTGGATCTACTGGTCGTGGAAGTACTACGGCGACCCCACCGGGAGCAGCGCCGAGTCGTTGGTCATGTCCGACGGGCGGCTGCGCTCCACCGCCCGTGTGCTCAGCCGGACCTATCCCGAGGCGGTGGCCGGGCGCCCGATCTCTTTCGACTACTCGCCGGAGACGGACGTCTTCCACCTGGCCTACGCGCCGAACCATCGCATCCACGCGCCCACCGTCATCTTCGTGCCGACGGCGATCCACTACCCGCGGGGCTACTGCGCCCGGGTCACGGGTGGGCACGTCACCTCGGTACCCGGGAGCGACCTGCTCAAGGTCCAGAACGCCCGCACCGGCAAGCGGGTGGCGGTGACCGTCGAGCCGGGCCTCTGCGGCACCTGAGCGCTGGCGCGGCGCCCGACCCGGGGTGTTGTGCCTAGGGTGGCTCGCATGTGCCGGAACATCACCACATTGCGCGGCCTCGAACCAATGGCGACGCCGCAGGAGATCGAAGCGGCGGCGCGCCAGTACGTCCGCAAGGTCAGTGGCGTGCAGTCGACGTCGCCCCAGACCGAGGCCGCCTTCGAGAAGGCCGTGCGCCAGGTCACCAAGGCCACGGCCGAGCTCTTGGGCGGCCTGCCGCCCCGAAAGCAGCCGCCGCCGACGCTGCCGCCGCTGCGCCGGATCGGGGCCAAGGCGGCCGCCGCCTCCTGACCCGCCAACCGGCTCATCGTCGGTTGATGCCTTGACAGATATATACCTCTAAGCGTATATTGGCTGAGTGGTCGCGACGTTCGAGGTCCTCGCCGAGGAAAGCCGGCGCAGGATCCTGGACGCGCTGGTCGACGAGGAGCGACCCGTCGGTGAGCTGGTCGAGATCCTGGCGTTGAGCCAGCCCTCGGTCTCGAAGCACCTCAAGGTCCTGCGCGACGCCGGCCTGGTCGAGGCCCGGACCGACGCGCAGCGCCGGATCTACCGGGTCAGGCCGGAGCCGCTGCGCGAGATCGACGAGTGGCTGGCGCCCTACCGGCGCCGGTGGGCCGCGCACCTCAACGCCCTGGAGCGCCACCTCGAGATCATGGACGGCAACGAGGAGGAGGCATGGACGTGAACGCAACGAAAGAGACCGACGAAGTGGGCACCTTGGAGACGGCGGCGGACGGGCGCTCGGTGTTGCGGTACCGGCGCCGCCTGGCCCACCCGCCGGAGAAGGTGTGGCGGGCGCTGACCGAGGACGGTCACCTGGCGGCGTGGTTCCCGACGACGATCGAGGGCCCGCGACAGGCCGGGGCAGCGTTGCGGTTCTCTTTCCGCAACGGAGAGGGCGAACCATTCGCCGGCGAGATGCTCGCCTTCGAGCCGCCCTCCCTTTTGGAGCTGCGTTGGTCCGACGACGTGTTGCGGTTCGAGCTCGAAGCAGCCGGTACGGGCAGCGTGCTCAGTCTGATCGTCACGTTTCCCGAGCACGGCAAGGCCGCGCGCGACGGTGCCGGGTGGCACGTCTGCCTGGAGCGGCTGGCGGCGGAGAGCGATGGGACCACCCCTCCCGCCGACGACCGGTGGCGGGTCGTGCACGCCCGGTACGTGGGCGCGCTGGGGCCGGAGGCGTCGACGATTGGCCCGCCCGGGTAGCTCACAGCGAGGTCCGTCGGGCGTGGCGCTCAGCCGGGCGCAACGTGGAGGGGCAGATCCAGCAACCCGCGCAGCGTGAAGCTGGGCCGCCAATGCGGCTCGTCGCCGACGAGCTCGATTTTCGGGAACCGCGCCAAGAGCGCGTTGAAAGCGATCGTGCCCTCCATCCGAGCGAGTCCCGCACCGATGCAGTGATGGATGCCCCAGCCGAAGCTGAGCGGCGCGTTGGCGCCGCGGCGCAGGTCGAGTTCGTCGGGTCGTTCGAAGCGGGCCGGGTCGCGGTTGGCCGCGCCCTGCAGGACGACGATGCGGTCGCCTCGCGCCAGCGGCTCGCCCAACAGGTCGGCCGGCTCGAGTGCCGTGCGGAGGTTGAACTGGACGGGGCTGTCGAAGCGCAAGAGCTCTTCGACCGCCGAGGGCGCGATGTCGGGGTTGGCCCGCCAGTCCGCCATCTGGCCGGCGTGGGTCAGGAGCGCCAGCAGCCCATTGCCGAGCAGGTTCGTGGTGGTCTCGAAGCCCGCGGCGAACAGGAGGATGGCCGTCGACGCCACCTCCTCGTCGGTCAGGCGGTCGTCGTTGTCCCACGCCTCGACGAGTGAGCTCAACAGGTCCTCCGTCGGGTGGCGCCGCCGTTCCTCCAAGAGGGCCAGGAAGTATTCGCCGAGCGTCGTGATCGCCTCGATCGCGGCCTCGGTCTCTTCCTCGCTCAGGACGGGCTCGATCCCCTTGGCGGCCGCCCGCACCTGCGGCTGGAGCGCGGCCCGGTCGGCTGCCGGCACGCCCACCAGCTCGCCGATGACCGCCATCGGGAGCGGCAGGGCGAAGTCCGCCATGAACTCGACTTCTCTACCCGCCGCCATCTGGTCGAGGAGGTCGTCGACCAGGCTCTGGACGGCCGGGCGCAGCCGGTCGACCTGGCTGGGGGTGAACGACCGCGAGACGAGACGACGCAGGCGCGTGTGATCCGGGGGATCGGCCAGCAGCATGTTGTGCTGCGAGGCATGGAGGAACTCCGCCCGCCGGGTGCCCGAGTCGCCGAAGATGCCGGTCGAGGTGTCCTCGACGCCGATGCCCCGCCCGAGACGCGGGTCGCGCAGCACGGCCTGGGCCTCCTCGTAGCCGTTGACGCAATAGGGCCCGAACGAGGTCCGGCTCACCCTCGCCTCGTCCCGCATCAGCGAGTAGTACGGGTACGGGTTGGCCTGCCCCTCGGGGGTGACGAGCACCTGGAGCAGGTGCCCGTCGAGCGTCGGGCTGGTCGCGATGCTCATGAGTCGGTTCCCGCCGTCCGCATGGGTGGCCAAGGCTACGTCGGCCGCGGGCGCACGGACAGTCGAAATCCCGCTTGGGGCGATGCCGCGGCAACGTCCCTAAACTGCCGGCACCCGGACCGGCGGCGGGCCCGGACCACTCGACCTCCTGAGGAGGGAAGCCTCCAAATGAGCATGCAAGGCAAGGTCGTCGTCGTCACCGGATCGAACATCGGCATCGGGCTCGAGACCGCCGTCGGCGTCGCCGAGCGAGGGGCCACGACGATCCTGGCCTGTCGGAACCAGGCCAAGGCGGAGGCGGCGGCCAAAGAGGTGACACAGCGGACCTGGAACGACGACGTGCACGTCGTCGCGCTCGACCTGGCCGACCTGGCGTCGGTGTGCAAGGCAGCCGAGGAGATCACCACCCGGTGGAGCCGCCTCGACGTGCTCGTCAACAACGCCGGCGGGACGTGGTCACAGCGTCAGCACACCGCGCAGGGCTTCGAGTACACGTTCGGGGTCAACCACCTCGGCCACTTCTACCTGACCAACCTGCTGCTCGACCGGCTCCGAGCCAACGCGCCGGCGCGGGTCGTCAACCTGACCTCGGTCGGCCACCACGCCGCGTTCGGCGGCATGCGCTTCGACGACCTGCAAAGCGAGAAGCGCTACGAGGGGATGGAGGTGTACTGCCGCTCCAAGCTGGCCAACGTGCTCTTCACGCGCCAGCTGGCCAAGCGCCTCGAGGGCACCGGCGTGACGGCCAACGCCGTACACCCCGGCCCGGTCCGCAGCGGCTTCGGCATGGACGGCGACCTGACCGGGTTCATGGGTTTCGGGATGCGACTGGTCCGGCCGTTCGAGATCAGCGCGCGCCGCGGCGCCAAGACGTCGATTTACGTCGCGAGCTCACCGGCCGTGGCCGACAAGAGCGGTATGTACTGGGTCCGCTCCAAGCCGGGCCACATGAGCCGGCACGCGAAAGACGACGCGGCGGCCCAACGCCTGTGGGACGAAAGCGAACGCCTTGTGGCGTCGGTCGGATTCCCGCCGGTCTGAGCACGTCGCTGCCCTCCAAACGGGCCTTAGAGGCAGCCCATACCCCCATTGACTGGGGTCAGCTCGCACAGGAGGTTGAAGAGAGGAGCCTCAAGCTCAGCCAAGAGGTTGGTGACGATGTCCGAGTTCGAGACCGTCACCTCGCTTATGGCCGGGGTCGCGGCTCCCGCGACCGACGGGCTCACCGTGGCGAGACCCAGCCACCCCATCGTGCTTCCCACCAAAGCGAGCGCCACGAGGTGAAAGCGACCGGATCGCAGAACGCGCCTCGAGTTGTTCGGCCGATTCATCTGGACTCCTTCCGCCGAGGCCCCCTCCCTGGCAACCTGGAAACGCCGAGGCGCCGGCCTTCTTGCTCGAAAGAATTCCCATTTCAGTGAAGGAGACCCCAGGACGGAGCCGTCCGCCAAGGCAGAGCCGACCCCCCCGGGGTGACGTCAGTTGGCGAGTGCGCCAACCACGTGGGTGATGCAACCGCAGAGCGAGGCGATGTCGTCCGGCTCGATCGCCGGGAACATCGCAATGCGCAACTGGTTGCGGCCGAGCTTGCGGTACGGCTCGGTGTCGACGATCCCGTTGGCCCGCAGCACGGCCGCGATGACCGACGCGTCGATCGCGTCGACGAAGTCGATGGTCCCGACGACGTGGCTGCGGTCGGCTGCGTTCTCCACGAACGGCCGGGCGTACCCGGACTGCTCGGCCCAGGTGTAGAGGATCTCGGCCGAGCGGTCGCAACGCGCCGCTGTCCACTCGAGGCCGCCGTTGGAGTTCATCCAGTCGAGTTGCTCGGCCAGCAGGTAGATGGTGGCCAGCGCGGGTGTGTTGTAGGTCTGGTCCAACACCGAGTTGTCGACGGCCGTCTTGAGGTCGAGGAAGGTCGGGATCCAGCGCCCCGACGCGGCGATCCGTTCCACCCGCTCGAGTGCGGCCGGCGACATCAGCGCGATCCAGAGACCGCCGTCGCTGGCGAAGCACTTCTGCGGGGCCAGGTAGTAGGCGTCGAACTCCGCCGGGTCGACCCGCAGGCCGCCCGCCCCCGAAGTGCCGTCGACCGCGACCAGCCCGCCGCCGTCGGCCGGCAGGGTGGCCCCGGCGGGGCGCCGGATCGTCATGGCCACCCCCGTCGAGGTCTCGTTGTGGGTCAGGGCGTAGAGGTCGACCGAGGCGTCGGCGGAGGGCAGCGGGTGCGTCCCCACCTCGGACTCGATCACCTGGGGGTCCTTCAGGTGCGGGGCCGCCAACACGGCGGCCGCGAACTTCGAGGAGAACTCCCCGAAGCTGAGGTGCTGGCTCTGCTCCTCAATCAGCCCGAACGTGGCCGCGTCCCAGAAGCAGGTGGTCCCCCCGTTGCCGAGCACGACCTCGTAGCCGTCGGGGAGGGAGAAGAGCTGGCGCATGCCGGCGCGCACCCGCCCGACCTGTGCCTTGACCGTCTTTTGGCGGTGGCTGGTCCCGAGGTACGTCGTGGCGACCGCGCTGAGCGCGTCAACCTGCGCGGGCCGGACCTTGGACGGGCCCGATCCAAAACGGCCGTCGGAGGGGAGGAGCGAGGGGGGAATTGTGATGTCGGGAGTCTCTGGCACGTATGAGATCATGGCATCCGTGACGACGTCCTCATCCACCACCGAACTCCGCCGCATCTCGCGCCGGGCGGCTGCCGTCTCGCCCTCGGCCACCCTCGCCGTGGATGCCAAGGCGAAGGCGCTGCAGGCGGCGGGGGAGCACGTGATCGGTTTCGGCGCGGGCGAGCCGGACTTCCCGACGCCGGCCCACATCGTCGACGCTGCCGTCGAGGCCTGCCGGGACCCGGCCAACCATCACTACACGCCGACGGCTGGTATCCCGGCGCTGCGCGAGGCCATCGCGGCCAAGACCAGGCGCGACTCGGGCCTCGACATCGCTGCGGGCCAGGTGCTCGTGACCAACGGCGGGAAGCAGGCGGTGGCCAACGCGTTCGCCGTCCTGTGCGACCCCGGCGACGAGGTCATCGTGCTCGCCCCCTACTGGACGACCTATCCCGAATCGATCGCGCTGGCGGGCGGGACTCCCGTTTTCGTCAGCTCGGACGAGACAACCGGCTTCCGGAGCTCGGTCGACGACCTCGAGGCGGCCTGGACGCCCAACACCAAGGCACTGCTCTTCGTGTCCCCGTCCAACCCGACGGGCGCCGTGTACCGGCGCCACGAGATCGAGGCCATCGGCCGCTGGGCCCTGGCCAAGGGCATCTGGGTCATCACCGACGAGATCTACGAGCACCTGGTCTACGGCGGGGCCGAGCACCACTCCATGCCGGTGGTGGTGCACGAGCTGGCGGAGCGGTGCATCGTGGTCAACGGCGTGGCCAAGACGTACGCCATGACCGGGTGGCGGGTCGGCTGGATGATCGGGCCCGGCGACGCCGTGACCGCCGCCACCAACATCCAGAGCCACGAGACCTCGAACGTGTCGAACGTGGCGCAGCGGGCCGCGCTGGCCGCCGTGTCGGGTGGCCTCGAGGACGTGGCCGCCATGCGCGAGGCCTTCGACCGCCGGCGCCGGACGATCGTCAAGATGCTCAACGACATCGAGGGCGTCGTGTGCATCGAGCCCGAGGGCGCGTTCTATGCGTTCCCCTCGGTCAAGGGGGTGCTCGGTCGCTCCCTCCGGGGCCAACGTCCGGCGAGCAGCGCCGAGTTGGCCGAGATCTGCATCAACGAGGCCAAGGTGGCGGTCGTGCCTGGGGAGGCGTTCGGCGCGCCGGGCTACTTCCGCATGTCCTACGCCATGGCGGACCACGACATGGTCGAGGGCGTGTCCCGGTTGGCCGGACTGTTCGCCGAGGCGGCAGACTGAGCAGACTGAACTGACCGAGCGAGCCGGGCGACCGGGAAGCCCGCTCGGCCGGCCGAGGGGCTGACCACACAGGCGGGGGGAGCAAGGAGAACCACCGCGGTGGCACGGGTATTGGTAACGGAGAAGATCGCGCAGAGCGGGCTCGACCTGCTCGCCGACGCGGGCCACGAGGTGGACGTGCAGGAGGGGCTCAGCCCCGAGGCGCTGGGCGAGACGATCGTGGGCGCACACGCGCTCATCATTCGTTCGGCCACCCAGGTCACGAGCGAGGTCCTGGCGGCCGGGGCGACGCTCCAGGTGGTCGGCCGGGCCGGCGTCGGCCTCGACAACGTCGACGTCACGGCGGCGACCGAGCGCGGCGTCATGGTCGTCAACGCGCCGACGTCGAACATCCTCTCGGTGGCCGAGCAGGCAATGGCGCTGCTGCTGGCGCAGGCGCGCAACATCCCCCAGGCCGACGCGGCACTGAAGGCGGGACGCTGGGAGCGCTCGAAGTGGGAGGGCGTCGAGCTGCACGGCAAGGTGCTCGGCGTGGTCGGGCTCGGGCGGGCCGGCTCGCTGGTGGCCCAGCGCGCCCACGCCTTCGGCATGGAGCTCATCGGCTTCGACCCCTTCGTCTCCCAGGAGCGGGCGCGGGCCATGGGAGTGCGGCTGGTGGGCATCGAGGAACTGGTGGCCGAGGCCGACTTCGTCTCGATCCACACGCCCAAGACGCCCGAGACCATCGGCCTGTTCGGCCGCGACCTGTTGGCCAAGGCCAAGCCGGGCATCCGCATCATCAACACCGCCCGCGGCGGCATCGTCGACGAGGACGCGCTCGCCGAGGCCATCCGTGACGGCATCGTGGCCGGCGCCGGCCTGGACGTGTTCGCCTCCGAACCGTGCACCGAGTCGCCGCTCTTCGAGCTGCCGAGCGTGGTGGTGTCGCCGCATCTCGGCGCGTCGACCGAAGAGGCGCAGGACAAGGCCGGTGTCACCATCGCCGAGCAGGTGCTGCTCGCGCTGGCGGGCGACTTCGTGCCCTACGCCGT
>DASZLL010000036.1:0-4549 GCA_035552395.1 Acidimicrobiales bacterium | reverse complement strand
CGACGCTGCCGTCCGGCGCCGGCTGCTGCCCGGCCTGGCCGACGGCTCGCTCACCGCGGCCGTGGCGCTGGGCGCCGCCGTGACGACGGAACGGGCGCCGGACGGGGCCATCATCTGGCGCGGCGATGTGCGCCCGGTCCTCGGCTTGCCCGCCGCCGACGTCGTACTCGTGCCGCTCAGTTCGTCAAGCGACTGGTGCCTGCTCGTTCGATCGGCCTTCGGCGACGCGCTGACCGCCGAAGCGCTGCCGGCACTCGACCCCACCCGTTCGCTCGGTGCACTGCATTTCGCCGGCGGCGAGCTCCGCGTCCCTGTAGCCGAGCAGATCTTGATCCCCGACGAGACCGTGCGCAGCCTTGCGCTCGTGCTCACGGCCGCCGAGAGCGCGGGCCTGGCGCGCTGGTGCCTCGACACGGCTTCCGACTACGCCAAGGTGCGCGTCCAATTCGGACGGCCCATCGGGCAGTTCCAAGCGGTGAAGCACGCGCTGGCCGACATGCTCGTCGCGGTGGAGCAGTGTGCGGCCGTCGCGTGGGACGCCGCGGCGGCGTGGAGCGAACCCGGCGACGCCCCGGGCGCCGAAAGCGAAAGCGACGACGCGGCGGACCGCCACCTCAGCGCGCGCATCGCGGGCGCGGTGGCGCTGCCCGGCGCGGCCCACTGCGCCAAGAAGTGCATCCAGATCCTCGGGGGCATCGGTTTCACGTGGGAGCACGACGCACACCTCTATCTGAAACGCGCCATGTCCAACTTGCAGCTGGTGGCGGGGGGCGACGTGGGCGGCATCGAGTTCGCCGTGGCGGGCCGAGCGCTCGACGGCGCCCGGCGGAATCTCAGGGCGGATCTGCCCGAGGAGGCCGAGTCGCTCCGGGTTGCCGTCCGCAAGGTCGTTGCAGAGGTCGCCGCCGTCGGCGCCGACGACCCGTCCGGCCTGACGCAGCGCGCCGAGTTGGTCGAGGCCGGCCTGATCATGCCGCACTGGCCGCCACCCTGGGGCCGTGGCGCGTCGCCGCTCGAGCAGCTCGTCATCGACGAGGAGATGGCCGCCGCCGGCGTGCCGCGACCGCACCTCGCGGTCGGCGCGTGGGCGCTGCCGACGATCATCGCCCACGGCACCGAGGAGCAGCAGGAACGCTGGGTGCGGCCCACCCTGCTCGGCCGGCTCAGCTGGTGCCAGCTCTTCAGCGAGCCGGGGGCCGGCTCGGACCTCGCCGCGCTGAGCACGAAGGCCGAACGTATTGAGGGGGGTTACGTCCTGAACGGGCAGAAAGTGTGGACGTCCCTGGCCAAGACGGCGGACTTCGGTATCTGCCTGGCCCGCACCGACCCCGACGCCTCGAAGCACGCCGGCATCACGTACTTCATCGTCGACATGCACACCGAGGGGATCGACATCAGGCCACTGCGCGAGCTCACCGGCGCCGCCATGTTCAACGAGGTCTTCTTCAACGACGTCTTCGTGCCGGACGACGCCGTGATCGGGACGCCAGGCGACGGGTGGCGGATCGGCCGCACCACGCTGGCCAACGAGCGGGTCTCCATGTCCTCGGGCGCGTCCTTCGGCAACGGGGTGGAGTCGTTGATCCGGACCATGGCCCGCCGGTCCGAGCGCGGTGACGCGCTGCCCGCGAGTCTCGAGGCGCGCCTCGGTCACCTGATCGCCGAGGCGCAGTCGGTCGCGCTCCTCGGCCACCGCGCCACCTTGCGGACCCTGTCCGGTGTCGATCCCGGCAGCGGTTCCAGCGTGCGCAAGTTGCTCGGCGTCGAGCACGAACAGCGCGTGCAGGAGATGGGTATGGCCCTCTACGGCGCCGACGGCGCCGTGCTCGACGGAAAGGCGCAACGTTGGGAGGAGGGGTTCCTCTCCACGCGCTGCCTCACCATCGCCGGTGGGACGAGCGAGGTCCAGCGCAACGTGATCGCCGAGCGCATCCTCGGCCAACCGCGCGACCCCGAGCCCGGGAGCTGAACGAGCCGCGGCGGGCTCGGTGTTGACTCGCTGCCCGACTGACGCCCATGTCATAGTTGGCCATGCGTCTCGCCCCCGACCAGTCGCTCGTCGAATTCCGGCGTGAGTTCGAGGGTTGGCTGGACAAGCACCTCCCCGGACCCGACGTGGTGGCGTCGGAGCACCGCAACTCGTCGGCGCACCTGCCCGGTTGGGCGCGCCAGTTCCAACGCGAGATGTTCGAAGCGGGCTACCTCGTCCCTGGGTGGCCGCCCGAGCTCGGCGGTCGCAGCGCCACGCCGCAGGAGCAGATGGTCTACTTCGAGGTCATCGCCGAACGGCAGGTGCCCCGGTCGCTCAACCCCCAAGGCCTCTCCATCTGCGCCGCCTCGATTGTCGAGTTCGGCACCGACGAACAAAAGGAGCGTTTCGTCCTTCCCACCCTCAAGGGCGACGTCACGTGGTGCCTCGGGATGAGCGAGCCCAACGCCGGTAGCGACCTGGCGTCGCTGACGACGAAGGCCGAACGGCGCGACGGCTACTTCGTGGTCAACGGCCAGAAGGTGTGGACGTCGGGCGCGCACGATGCGGACTACTGCCTCTGCTACGTGCGCACCGACACAGAGGCGCCCAAGCACCGCGGCATCAGCGTGCTCATGATCGACATGCACACGCCGGGCATCAGCTGCCGGTCGCTCCCCGAGCTCACCGACCCGCATCACGCTGACTTCAACGAGGTGTTCTTCAGCGACGTGGAAGTGCCGGAGGACAATCTCCTGGGCCAGCTCAACCACGGCTGGACCATCAGCCAGGGATCGCTGCGTCACGAGCGCGGGATGTTATGGATCATGAACGTGGCGAAGATGGAGCGCACGATGCGCGGCCTGCTCCGAGTCGCACGCCGCCCCGATGGTCGCGGCGGCACGCTGGGCGACGACCCGCGCCTTGCGGAGGCCATCGGCCGGTTGGCGACCGACACCGCCGCCATTCGCGCCCTGGGCTACCGGGGCTTTGCGAAGTCCGTGCGGGGCGAGATGCCGCCCGAGCACATGGTCCTGAAGCTCTTCTCGAGCGAAGCCGAGCAGCGTGCTTGCGAGTTGGCGCGCGACGCCCTGGGGGTCGACGGCCTCGACCTCGACGGGGCCGGACCGAACCGCTTCACCGAGTGGGATGTGGCGAACTTCGATGCCGTGCCGGTCGACGTCATGGGCGGCTTCTACGACGGCGCCTGGGCCGATCAGTACCTGCGCTCGTTCTCCGGCACGATCGCCGGCGGGACGTCGGAGATCCAGCGCAACATCATCGCCGAGCGCGTGCTCGGCATGCCCCGGGGTTGAGCCGGACACTCACGCGCTGATCGCGACGCCGGCCGAGCGGCGTCGCGTCGCCAGCCGACCGACGTTGTCACCCTTGCCATCCGACGAGTTGCCGCGCGCTGCCGTGCGGTGACACGCGGGCGTTGCCTTCCGGGTGCGTAATGGGAGCGGTGCAGGTCTGGTGCGGCAACACCCCCGATGCGCCGCGATCAATTGCACAACGAAGCAATGAAATAGCACCGTGAACACAACGGAACATCAACCAATTTTCAGTGCTATTACCCCAGCTAGTCCCATAATTCTGCTTTCTCGTATTTAGTCAAAAGGACCCATATATATGAGGTCGCACTTTCCTGATACTGGTCCCTCGGACGAGGAATTTCGAGGGGGGAAGAACAGTGTTGGGACAGACCCGTCGTCGCATTGCGACGTTGTTGCTGCCGATCGGAGTCATGATCGCCGGCTCGCTCGCGGCGGGTCTCGCGGCGCCCCCCGCCGGAGCCGCGGGGATCCTCCCGCCGGCGAACCCGCCCGCCAACATCGCGCCGAGCACCGGCGACTGGCTGTCCTCCATCGATGCCGCACGCGCCCACGAAGGCGTCGGACCGATGAACGTCGCGGCCTCGCAACTGGCGGCCCTGCCCATCGACGAGCAGATGTTGACCGTCGTCAATGAGGAGCGGGTCGACCGGGGCCTCCCGCCCATCGACTACGTCACGTCACAGCTCGACGGCTACGCGCAGGCGGGAGCCAACGGTGGAGCTGACCCGTCCTTCCCCTCCACGCTGACCGGGGGGGCGCCGATCACGTACGGCGGCTCGGTGTGGGCGGGCGGGCTGGCATCGAACGTGCTCGAGGCCGACTACTACTGGATGTACGAAGACGGGTGGAGTGGGTCGACGACGACCAACGCCGCGTGCAGCCTTCTCACGCTCGGGGAGTGCTGGGGGCACCGCGACATCATCTTGCACGAGTTCTCCAACTGCCCCACCGGGCCCCCCGTGCTCTCGATGGGCGCGGCGTACTCGCCGAGCGGCTTCGGAGGCGGGTCGTTGACGGCGATCCTCGTGAGCTCGTGCGCACCGCCGAGTGACATCACGTTGAGCTGGGGCCAGGTGGCAACGGCGGTACAGACAAACTCGGGCGTCATCGGCATCGCACCGCTGCCCAACGGCGCGGGGTACTGGGAGGCCGAGGCGAACGGCACCGTGGCCGCCTTCGGATCGGCGCCGAGCCTGGGCTCGGTGACCAGTGGCCTGAACGCGGCCATCGTGGGCATCGCGGC
>DASZLL010000035.1:0-13712 GCA_035552395.1 Acidimicrobiales bacterium | reverse complement strand
AAGAGGACACGTGGCTACCAAGGCCATCGTCGGCGAGAAAGTCGGCATGACCCAGGTCTGGGACGACCAGAACCGCGCCGTACCGGTGACGGTGCTGAAGGTCGCGGCCGTGCGCGTGGTCCAGGTGAAGACGCCCGAGACAGATGGCTACGCCGCCCTGCAGGTGACGTGGGGCTTCCGGCGCAACTCGACGCTGTCCAAGCCGGCGCTCGGCCACTACGCCAAGGCGGGTGTGAACCCCGGCCGCAAGCTGGTAGAGCTTCGCCTCGACGACGTCGCCGACTACACCGTGGGCCAGGAGCTGGCGGCCGACCTCTGGGAGGCGGGTGAGCGCGTCGACGCCATCTCGGTCTCCAAGGGCAAGGGCTTCGCCGGCGGCATGAAGCGACACAACTTCAAAGGACAGGGTGGCTCGCACGGCAATCACGGCCACCACCGGGCCCCTGGCTCGATCGGTGCCTGTGCCACGCCGTCGCGCGTGTTCAAGGGCACGAAGATGGCCGGCCAGATGGGTGGCACCCAGGTCACGGCGTTGAACCTCGAGGTCGTGTCGGCTGACGCCGAGCGCGAGATCGTGCTGGTCAAGGGCGCGGTGCCCGGGGCCCGCGGCAGCGTCGTCGTGCTGCGCGACTCGGTCAAGGCGCCCAAGACGGCGGGGAGGGCGCGATGACGACCATCGAATCGCCGGCGATCGAGCGGACCGGCTCGATCCTGCGCCACACCATGAAGAAGGAGCGCCCGGCCCCCGTGGCGCGCACGGGGCTCAAGCGCAACGCGGCGGGCCACGACCTCGGCACGGTGGACCTGGAGCCGGCGGTGTTCGGGTACACGCCCAACCGCGCCGTGCTGCACCAGGTGGTCACCGCCCAGCTGGCCGGCATCCGCGCCGGGACGCAGTCGACCAAGACCCGCTCCCAGGTGCGCGGCGGCGGGGCCAAGCCGTTCAACCAGAAGGGGACGGGCCGCGCCCGCCAGGGGAGCAGCCGCTCGCCGTCGATGAGCGGCGGCGGCGTCGCGCTCGGGCCGAAGCCGCGCAGCTACGAGCAGAAGACCCCAAAGAAGATGATCCGCCTGGCGCTGCTGTCGGCGCTGAGCGACATGGCCGAGACGCAGCGGGTGATCGTCCTCGAAGACTGGGCGATCGAAGAGCCCGATACCCGGGCCGCCGCCGTCATCCTCAAGAAGCTCCGCCTCTCGGGCACCGTCCTGGCCGTGCTCGCCAACGACGAGATCGACGTGGCGCTCTCGCTGCGCAACCTCCCCGAGGCTTCGATTACGACGCACGCCGAGCTCTCCGCGCACGACGTGGTGCGCGCCGACTGGTTGCTCTTCACCGAGCGCACCCTGCCGACCTCGCCGTCGGACTTCTCGGGCACCCACCTCACCGAGTCGCCCCCGCCGAAGCCGTCGAAGCCCAAGGCCGACACCGAGCTGGCGGAGAAAGCGGAGAAGGCGGCGCCGGCCAAGAAGCCGGGTCGCGCCACCAAGGCGACCAAAGCCACCGAAGCTGTTGCCACCGACGCTGTTGCTACCGAAGTCGAGGCCAAGACCGAGGTGACCGAGGAAGCGCCGACCGAGACCGACGCGCCCGAGGTCACCGACGCCGAGATGACCGAGGCGCCGGCCAAGAAGGCGCCGCGCCGGGCCCGCGCCGCCAAGAAGGCGAAGGAGGACGACGCCGATGCGTGACGCCATGTCCGTGCTCATCCGCCCCGTGGTCTCCGAAAAGAGCTACTCGCTGATGGAGCAGCACGTCTACACCTTCATCATCGACCCGGGCGCCACCAAGATCGAGGTGCGCCACGCTGTCGAGCAGGCCTTCGGCGTGCGCGTGCTGAACGTCAACACGCTCAACCGCAAGGGGAAGTCGACCCGCAACCGGCGCACCAACGTGCGGGGCAAGCGTCCCGACACCAAGCGTGCGGTGGTGACGCTGCACCCCGACGACTCCATCGACCTCTTCGATCGCTGATCGGAATATCGCAATGGCACTTCGCTCTCGCAAACCCACAAGCCCCGGACGGCGCTTCCAGACGGTCTCGGACTTCTCCGAGATCACGCGCGACCGTCCCGAGAAGTCGCTGCTGGCGCCCAAGCCGCAAACCGGCGGGCGCAACAGCTACGGTCGCAAGACGGCGCGCCACCGCGGCGGCGGCCACAAGCAGCAGTACCGGATCGTCGACTTCCGTCGCAACAAGGACGGCATCCCGGCCAAGGTGGCGGCGATCGAGTACGACCCCAACCGCAACGCGCGCATCGCCCTGCTGCACTACGTGGACGGCGAGAAGCGCTACATCCTGGCCCCGGCCGGGGTGAAGGTCGGCGACAAGCTCCAAAGCGGCCAGGGCGCGGACATCCGTCCCGGCAACGCGCTGCCGCTGCGCTACATCCCGGTCGGCTCGACCATCCACAACGTCGAGCTGCGTCCCGGCGGCGGCGGCAAGATGGCCCGCGGCGCCGGCATGAGTGTCCAGCTCGTGGCGAAGGAGGGCGCCTTCGCCACCCTGCGCCTGCCCTCGACCGAAATGCGTCGCGTCTCCATCGACTGCCGCGGCACCCTCGGCACCGTGGGCAACGCGGAGGCCGAGCTGATCAAGGTCGGCAAGGCCGGCCGCAACCGCTGGAAGGGCAAGCGCCCGCAGACCCGCGGCGTGGCCATGAACCCGGTCGACCACCCGCTCGGTGGTGGCGAGGGCAAGTCCTCGGGTGGTCGCCACCCGGTCTCGCCGTGGGGCAAGCCGGAAGGTCGCACCCGTTCCCGCAACAAGAAGTCCAATTCGATGATCGTCCGTCGACGCCGCACCCGCGGCGCGCGGCGCTAAGGCGAGGGTTGAGGAGACATGCCGCGTAGCCTGAAGAAGGGACCGTTTGTCGACGGCCATCTGCTCAAGAAGGTCGACGTCCTGAACTCGAGTGGGGACAAGAAGGTCATCAAGACCTGGTCCCGCCGGTCCACGATCATCCCCGACATGGTCGGGCACACCATCGCCGTGCACGATGGGCGCCGCCACGTTCCCGTCTACGTGACCGAGTCCATGGTCGGCCACAAGCTGGGCGAGTTCGCGCCGACCCGCACCTTCCGCTACCACGCCGGCCAGGAGCGGGGAGCGCGTCGATGACCGGCGTCAAGACCAACGAGCGTCCCGGGACGCGTGCCGTGCACCGCCACAGCGGGATGTCGGCCTCCAAGGCGCGCCAGGTCCTCGACCTCATCCGCGGCGAGGACGTGCAGCGGGCGGCCGAGATCCTGACCGGCACCGAGCGTGAGGCGGCCGAGGTCATCGGCAAGGTCCTCACCTCGGCCGTGGCCAACGCGGCCCACAACGACTCGCAGAACCCCGAGGAACTCTACGTCTCGGCCTGCTACGCCGACGAGGGTGCCACCATGAAGCGCTGGCGTCCCCGGGCCCGCGGTCGCGCCACGCGCATTCGCAAGCGCACGTGCCACATCACCATCATCGTGAGCCGGCTGCCGGCCGATCAGCTCGAGCTACGCCGCCGGCGCATGGAGGCGGTCACCGCCAACCGGTCCCGGCGGGTCGACGCCTCGCGCCGCCGAGCCGACCTCTCGGGTCGCTTGTCGCGCCGTCGGGCCGCGCAGGCCAAGGCGGAAGCCGATCGGGCGGTCGCTGACGACGCCGAGGATGTCGAAGAGGCGGTCACCGACGAGACCGTGTCCGACGAGACGACGACGCACGAGACGACGACCGACGAGACGACGACCGACGAGACCGAGGACACCACCGAGGACTCGGTCGACGACACCGCCGAGTCGAGCTCGGACGAGAACACCGAAGACCGCGACGACGCGGACGAGAAGGGCAAGGACGAGTAGATGGGCCAGAAGGTAAACCCCTACGGCTTCCGGCTCGGGATCACCACCGACTGGAAGTCCCGCTGGTTCGAGGAGCGCCACTACCGCGAGTTCGTGGTGGAGGACTGGAAGATCCGCGACTACCTGATGAAGCAGCTCGAGGCGGCTGCCGTCAGCCGGATTGAGGTGGAGCGCACGCGCGACCGTCTGCGCGTCGACATTCACACGGCCCGCCCGGGCATCGTGATCGGTCGTCGCGGCGCCGAGGCCGACCGGCTGAAGAAGCACCTCGAGGAGATCACCGGCCTGCAGAACCGGATCCAGCTGAATATCCAGGAGATCAAGCAGCCCGAGCTCGACGCGGCGCTGATCGCCCAGGGGATCTGCGACCAGCTCGTGCGCCGCGTCGCCTTCCGGCGCGCCATGAAGCGCGCCATCCAGACGGTGCAAAAGGCCGGCGCCCAGGGGATCAAGGTGCAGTGCTCGGGCCGACTTGGTGGCTCTGAAATGTCACGCAAGGAGCAATACCGCGAGGGCCGGGTGCCGCTGCACACCCTGCGTGCCGACATCGATTACGGCTTCCGCGAGGCGCGCACGACGTCGGGCCGCGTCGGGGTCAAGGTCTGGATCTACAAGGGCGACATCCTGCCCTACAAGGTGTCCATCGAGGACAAGATCACCCGCGAGGCCGCGATGGCCGTCGGTGAGACCTCGGGCCAGAGTGGCCCGCGCCGTCTCATCACCGCCGGTGGAGGACGCCGTCGCGCCGATGACTTCGCTTCCGAAGAGGAAGAGGAGACAACGGCCAACGGCACGGTCGAGGCGGAGGAGGTGACGCTCGAAAGCGCCGATGCTCCCGTCAGCGCCGAGGTCGAGGTCGACGTGGTCGCCGATGCCACGGAGACACCCGCCGCACCCGAGGCCGCAGAGACCGTCGAGGTTGTCGAGGTCGAAGGGGACGAGGAGGCCGAGGCACCGGTGGTCAGCGACCTGCTGCCCCAGCCGACCGAGCCCGACGACCTGGAGCGCCAGCTCGCCCGGGACGAGGAGATGGAGCGTCAGTCCCGCCACGAGCACCACGAGGCGCCGCACTTCCGCAAGGAGTCGGACTGACAATGTTGATGCCCAAGAAGGTCAAGCACCGCAAGACGCAGCGGGGCCGCCTCAGGGGTGCCGCCAGGGGCGGGACCTCGGTCTCGTTCGGCGACTTCGGGATCCAGGCGATGGAGCCTGGATGGCTCACGGCGCGCCAGATCGAGGCCGCCCGTATCGCCATGACCCGGCACGTCAAGCGTGGCGGCAAGGTCTGGATCCGCGTCTTCCCCGACAAGCCGGTGACCCAGAAGCCCGCCGAGACCCGCATGGGTTCGGGCAAGGGCAACCCCGAGCTGTGGGTGGCGGTCGTGCACCCCGGCCGCGTCCTCTTCGAGCTGGCCGGTGTCGACGAGCCCCTAGCCCGCGCCGCCATGGAGCGCGCCATCCAAAAGCTGCCGTTCAAGGCCCGCTTCGTGGTCCGCCCCGGCACCCACGGTCACCCCGAGGTGGCGATCTGATGCCGACTGCCCAAGATCTATCCATGCTTGACGGCGACGAGCTGACCGCCCGCCTGGGCGATTCGCGCCGCGAGCTGTTCAACCTGCGCTTCCAGCTGGCCACCGGCCAGTTGGACAATCCGTCCCGCATCGGGCAGGTGCGCCACGAGGTGGCGCGCATGCTGACGGTGCTGCGGGCCCGTGAGATCCTCGAGGCCGAGGGCGCCTACGTCGCCCCGACCGCAGAGCAGCACGAAGCGGCGCGGGCGAAGTTGGCCGCCGAGGACGCAGAGCGCGAGGAACGCGCCGCCGCCAGGTCCGCGGCCGCCGAAGCGGAAGCAGATGCCGACGGCGTCCCCCACGACCACGACCACGATCACGATCACGACGAGTTCGACGACGATGACGAAGAGGAAGAGGCCTGATGGCCGACGAGACCACAGAGAACGCAGAAACGGACGAGGCCACTGCGGCGGCGAAGGCTGCGGCCGCCGACGCGGAGAAGGCGCTCGAGGCCATCGAGGCTGAGGCGGCGGCCGAGCTGCCCGCCGACGACGTCGAGGCGGCCGTCCCCGTTCCGGCCGCGTCTGCCAAGACCGCCCCCGCCGAGCCCGACCCTGACGCCCAGCGGGCCAACCGCCGCAAGGTGCGCGAGGGCATCGTGGTGTCCGACGCCATGGCGGCGACCGTCGTGGTCGCCGTCGTCGACCGCGTCCGGCACCCCAAGTACGGCAAGACGGTGCAGCGCACCAAGAAGCTGTACGTGCACGACGCCGAGGACACCGCCAAGGTGGGGGACCGGGTACGGGTGCAAGAGACCCGGCCGATCTCCAAGCTCAAGCGCTGGCGGCTGACCGAAGTAGTGGAGCGGGCTCGATGATCCAGCAGGAATCCCGGCTCCGGGTGGCCGACAACTCAGGGGCGCGCGAGGTGCTGTGCATCCGCGTCCTCGGTGGGTCGCGCCGGCGCTACGCCAGCATCGGCGACGTCTTCGTCGCCACGGTGAAGGACGCCATCCCGGGCGCCGCCGTGAAGAAGGGTGACGTCGTCAAGTGCGTCGTCGTCCGCACGAAGAAGGAGAAGCGGCGGCCGGACGGCAGCTACATCCGCTTCGACGAGAACGCGGCCGTGCTCATCAACGACCAGCAGCAGCCGCGTGGCACGCGCATCTTCGGCCCGGTCGGCCGCGAGCTGCGCGACAAGCGGTTCATGCGCATCGTCTCGCTCGCCCCGGAGGTGCTGTGATGCGAATTCACAAAGGTGACGAAGTGATCGTCCTGCAGGGCAAGGACAAGGGCAAGAAAGCCTCGGTGGTCCGCTCCATCCCCGGGCGCGACCGGCTGATCGTCGAGGGCGTCAACGTGGCCAAGCGTCACGCCAAGCCCACGCGCGCCACCCAGCAGGGTGGCGTCATCGACAAATTCATGCCCGTGCACGTCTCGACCGTGGCGCTCGTTTGCAAGACCTGCGACCGTCCGACTCGGATCGGCTACAAGATCGAAGACGACGGCGAGAAGGTCCGCGTCTGCAAGAAGTGCGGGTCAACGGTATGAGTACCACGAGCGCACCGACGCGACCCCGGCTCAAGGAGCGCTACCTGACCGAGGTGCGCGACCAGCTCAAGACCGAGCTGGGCCTGGGCAACGTCATGGAAGTGCCGCGCCTGGACAAGGTCGTGATCAACATGGGCGTCGGCCGAGCCACCCAGCAGGCCTCGCTCATCGAAGGCGCCCAGCGCGACCTCGAGATCATCACCGGCCAGAAGCCGATAGTCACGCGGGCCAAGCAGTCGATCGCCGGCTTCAAGCTCCGTGAGGGACAAAGCATCGGGGTCAAGGCCACCCTGCGCGGCGACCGGGCCTGGGAATTCTTCGACAGGCTGCTCAGCCTGGCCATCCCGCGCATCCGGGACTTCCGGGGCCTCTCGCCCCGTTCGTTCGACGGCCGCGGCAACTACACGTTCGGCGTCACCGAGCAGCTGATTTTTCCCGAGATTGACTACGACAAGATCGATACGACTCGCGGCATGGACATCACCATTGTCACGACCGCACGCACCAACGAGGAAGGACGGGCGTTCCTCGCGGCGTTCGGCTTTCCCTTCCGACAGGAGATCCGCTAGCACCATGGCGAAGAAAGCATTGATCGAGAAGCAGCAACGCACCCCCAAGTTCAAGGTGCGCGGTTACACCCGTTGCCAGAGGTGTGGGCGGCCGAAGGCCGTCTATCGCAAGTTCGGGCTGTGCCGTATCTGCTTGCGCGTCATGGTGCACGCCGGCGAGATTCCCGGCGTCACGAAGGCCAGCTGGTAGCCGCCATGACCATGACTGACCCCATCGCGGACATGCTGACCCGGATCCGCAACGCCAACTCGGCCCAGCACGAGACCGTCAAGATGCCTGGCTCCAAGCTCAAGGTGTCGCTTGCCGACATCCTCGAACGTGAGGGCTTCATCGCCGGCTACAAGGTCGAGCCCAATCAGGGTAAGCCGGGTACGACCCTCGAGATCACCATGAAGTACTCGACCGACCGCACCCGGACCATCGCCGGCATCAAGCGCGTGTCGAAGCCCGGCCTGCGTATCTACGCGCGGGCCGACGGCATGCCTCGCGTGCTCGGCGGCATGGGCGTGGCCGTCGTGTCGACCAGCCAGGGGCTGGTGACCGATGTCGAAGCTCGTCGCAAGCACCTGGGCGGGGAGGTGCTCTGCCATGTCTGGTAGCGCCTCGATCACCGTCACGATGCGAAGGGAGGCCTGATGTCGCGCGTCGGACGTTCACCCATCCCCGTCCCATCCAACGTGACCATCACCCTGAGTGGCTCGACCGTCAACGTGAAGGGCCCCCAGGGCTCGCTCGAGCGCCAACTCCCCGAGGGGATCACCATTGCACAGGACGGCGACACCCTCTTGGTCAGTCGGCCCGACGACGAGCGTCGGCACCGCGCGCTGCACGGTCTGTCCCGCTCGCTGGTTGCCAACATGGTCTCGGGCGTGACCACTGGATTCACCAAGGAACTCGAGATCGTCGGTGTGGGCTATCGCGCCACGGCGCGAGGCTCCAACGCGCTCGAGCTCGCCCTGGGTTTCTCCCACCCCGTTCTCGTCGACGCCCCCGAGGGCATCACCTTCGAGGTGCCGGTCCCGACACGCATCATCATCAAGGGCATCGACAAGGAAAAGGTGGGCCAGGTCGCCGCCGACATCCGCAAGCTCCGTAAGCCCGAGCCCTACAAGGGCAAGGGCGTGCGCTACGCCAACGAACGGGTGCTGCGCAAGGCTGGAAAGGCGGCCAAGTAATGGCACGCACGAGTGATCGCACCCGTCTGCGCCTCCGGCGCCACCAGCGGGTCCGCTTCAAGGTCAGCGGGACGGCCGAGTGCCCCCGGCTGGCCGTGCACCGCTCCAATCGCCACATCTCGGCCCAGCTGATCGACGACACCGCTGGCCGCACCCTGGCCGCTGCCTCGTCGGTCGAGCCCGAACTCCGCGCGTCCCTGGGCAAGGGTGGTGGCGGTAACGTGAGTGGCGCAGAATCGGTCGGACACCTGCTTGGCACCAGGGCCAAGGCGGCCGGGATCACCAGGGCGGTCTTCGACCGTGGGGGCTTCGTCTACCACGGTCGTGTCGCTGTCCTAGCTGACGCGGCACGAGCCGAAGGACTGGAGTTCTAGTAATGGCCGAGACACAGTACGAAGAGCGCACGATCAAGGTGAACCGCGTCGCCAAGGTCGTCAAGGGCGGTCGGCGGTTCTCGTTTGCCGCGCTGATGGTGGTGGGTGACGGCAACGGCAAGGTTGGTCTCGGCTACGGCAAGGCCAAGGAAGCCGGCCTCGCCGTGCAAAAGGGGATCGAAGAGGCGCGCAAGAACCTGTTCGACGTACCCCTGGCCGGGAGCACGATCGTGCACCCCGTGATCGGGGAGAGCGGCGCCGGCCGCGTCCTGCTGAAGCCGGCCGCACCGGGAACCGGTGTCATCGCCGGCGGCGCGGCCCGCCACATCCTCGAGATGGCGGGCATCCGCGACATCCTGGCCAAGTCCCTGGGCTCCTCCAACGGCATCAACGTGGCGCACGCCACCATCGAAGGTCTCAAGCAGCTGCGGCGACCCGATGAGGTGGCGGCGCTTCGGGGGAAGGCGGCCGACGAGGTGACGCCGGGTGGCGTGTTGCGCGCGTATCGCGAGCGCAAGCGTGAGACGGAGCTGTACGCGGCGGAGGCGCACTGATCGTGCCGACCCGCACCAAGAAAGAAGCGACAGGGGCACACCTGCGGGTGACGCAGACGCGTTCGTCCATCGGGAGCAAGCCCAAGCACCGCGGCACGCTGCGGGCGCTCGGCCTGCGCGGCATCGGGCAGTCCAACGACCTGCCGGACCGACCCGAGATCCGGGGCATGATCGCCCGGGTGCCGCACCTCGTGAATGTGGAGGAAGTGGCGCAATGAAACTGCACGACCTGGCCCCGCCCAAGGGCTCGACCAAGCCCAAGCGGCGCGTCGGTCGCGGCACTGGCGGCAAGGGCCACAAGACGGCGGGCCGTGGGACCAAGGGGCAGAAGGCCCGGAGCAGGGTGCCCGCCGGGTTCGAGGGTGGCCAGCTGCCCTTGATGCAGCGCATCCCGAAGCTGAAGGGGTTCACCAACCCCTTCCGTGTCGCCTACACGCCAGTGAACCTCGCTGCCCTCGACGCGCTCGGGGCCGACGAGGTCACGGTGCAGACTCTCGTGGACGCCGGCCTGGTGCGCCCGAAGGCGCTGGTCAAGATCCTGGGCCAGGGCACCGTCAGCCGGCCCGTCCGCGTCTCGGCGCACGCGTTCTCCAAGTCGGCCGAGGCGGCCATCACCGCCGCCGGCGGCAGCACCGAAACCGTGCCGCTGCCCTACGCTCAAGGGCGACCACCAGCTTCAGGCAATGCCCTGATGAACCGCTAGTGACCGCACCGGGCCAGCACTGAGAGGAAGGGCCATGCTCTCCCGGCTCGCCAATATCTTCAGGGTTCCTGACCTTCGCAACAAGGTCATCTTCACGCTCGCGGTCATTGCCCTCTACCAGATCGGCGCGAACGTGCCGGTCCCCGGGGTCAACTGGGCGCGCCTGCAGACCCTGGAGAGCTCAGCGTCGCAATCGGGTGTCCTCGGCTTCCTCAACCTCTTCAGCGGCGGCGCCCTGGTGCGCCTGGCCGTGTTCGGCCTCGGCGTCATGCCGTACATCACCAGCTCCATCATCATTCAGCTGCTCTCGACAGTGATCCCCAAGCTCGAAGAGTGGCGGGACCAGGGCGCGGTCGGCCAAAAGAAGATCACCCAGACCACCCGCTACCTGACCGTGGGCCTGGCCCTCATGCAGTCGTCCGGCTTGGTCTACGCCTTCCACGGCCACGACTCGGCCCTGCTCGGGACCAACATCGACCTGATCCCCACCTTCAGCTGGCCATTGGCTCTGTTCATGGTGCTGATCCTCACGGCCGGCACGGCGTTCGTCATGTGGCTCGCCGAGCTGATCACCCAACGCGGTATCGGCCAGGGCATGTCGATCCTGATTTTCGCCAATGTGGTCGCTGCCATCCCCACCGGCTTCAAGGCCATCTACCAGGAGGGCGGCAAGACGAAATTCGGGATCATCATCTTGGTCTCGTTGATATTGCTTGTGGTCATCGTCTT
The DNA here is from genome assembly GCA_035552395.1 of Acidimicrobiales bacterium. Taxonomy (GTDB): domain Bacteria; phylum Actinomycetota; class Acidimicrobiia; order Acidimicrobiales; family RAAP-2; genus Bog-473. The sequence goes on along the minus strand of DASZLL010000035.1, from coordinate 2,708 downwards.
CATGGACCAGGGGCAGCGAAGAATCCCCGTCACGTTTGCCAGACGTGTTGTGGGCCGCCGAATGTACGGCGGCAGTTCGACCTATATCCCGCTCAAGGTCAACCAGTCCGGCGTGATCCCGATCATCTTTGCGAGCTCAGTGCTCTATATCCCCGTGCTGCTGTCCAACGTGATCCCATGGGCCTGGTTCCAGAATTTCGTGCGCAACAGCCTCACCCCGACGAGCTTCTTCTACATAGCGGCGTACTTCCTGCTCATCGTGATGTTCACCTTCTTCTACGTCTACGTGGCGTTCGATCCGCACCAGCAAGCAGACCTGATCCGAAAGCAGGGCGGTTTCGTCCCAGGTATCCGGCCGGGTCCGCCGACCGAGCGCTACTTCGCTCACATCCTCAGCCGCATCACGGTCGTCGGTGCCCTGTTCCTGGGCGCCGTGGCAGTCGTGCCTTCGCTCCTCATGGCGCTGTGGCACCTCAATCGCTTCCCGTTCTACGGGACCACCCTGCTGATCTCCGTCGGCGTCGCTCTCGAGACGATGCGCCAGATCGACAGTCAGTTGATGATGCGCAACTACGAGGGCTTCCTCAAGTAGGCCGTCCGTGATCCCCGGGGTCAGACTCGTGGTCCTCGGCAAACAGGGGGCCGGGAAGGGGACGCAATGCGTCCGCCTTTCTCATCACTACGTAGTGCCGCACGTTTCCACGGGCGACATGCTGCGCAGCGAGGTGAAGTCGCGCTCGTCGTTAGGTCGGCGCGCCGCAGAGCTCATGGAACAAGGCGAGCTGATCCCCGACGAGATGGTCATGGAGATGGTCGGTGGCCGCCTCTCCGAGCGCGACACGAGCGGGCGCGGCTTCGTGCTCGACGGCTGCCCGCGCACGACCAGCCAAGCCGAGTCGCTCGACAAGCTCGTCGAGCCCTTCGGGTTGGACATGGTGATCGACCTTCAGGTGCCGACCACCCTCGTCATGAAGCGCCTGGCCTCGCGCCGGGTGTGCGTCGATTGCGGCGCCAACTACTCGACGGCGGCACCGCCGCTCGTCAACTGGACCTGTGATGTCTGCGGCGGCGAGGTAATCCAGCGCCAGGACGACACCGAAGAGGCGATCGAACGACGGCTCAACCTCTACGAGGAGGAGACGGCGCCGCTGCTGGACTGGTACAAAGGGCACGAGCTCCTAGTCGAGATCAACGGGACCGGCTCGCCCGACGCGGTGACTCGCCGCGTGGTCGGTGCGATCGACGCCATGCGTCACCGGCGTCAGACGGAGCGCGGGGAGCCATGAGGCGCAACGAGGCCGAGCTGGTCAAGATGCGCCGCGCCGGCAAGGTCGTCGCCGAAATGCACGAGAAGACACGCGAGGCGGCCAAGCCGGGCGTGACGACGTTGGAGCTGGACCAAGTGGCCCGCGACGTTCTCGAGCGCCGGGGCGCCACGTCGAACTTTCTTGGTTATCACGGCTTTCCCGCCGTGATCTGCACGTCGCCCAACTCCATGATCGTCCACGGCATCCCCGGCTCCTACGTGCTCGAGGAGGGCGACCTCCTCTCCATCGACTGTGGGGCGATCATCGAGGGCTACCACGGCGACGCCGCGTTCACCATGGGCATCGGCAGCGTCTCCAAGGAGGCGCAAAAGCTGATCGAGGTGACCGAGCGCAGCCTGTGGGCCGGCATCGCCCAGCTGACCAAGGGCAACGCGCTGCACGAGGTGGGACGCGCCGTCCAGGACGTGGCCGAGGCGGCCGGCTTCAGCGTCGTGCGCGAGTACGTCGGGCACGCCATCGGGACCGCCATGCACGAGCAGCCGCAGGTGCCCAACTACTGGCCGGGCAACAAGGGCCCCACGCTCAAGACGGGCAACGTGTTCGCCGTCGAGCCCATGGTCAACGCAGGCGGGGTTGAGACAGTGCTGCTCGATGACGGCTGGAGCGTGGTCACGGCCGACGGGAGGCTCTCGGCGCACTTCGAGCACACGATCGCCGTGACGCCCGACGGCCCCGAGGTGTTCACCGTTCCGTAGGGTCTCCGACATGGACCCCAACGTCCTCGGATCGGGAGTGCTGACGCCGCCTTCGCCGGCGGCCAGAACTACCTGCGTTCTCGGAGAGCGCCAGGTCGACGCGCCGAGGCCGGACCGGCTACGCCAGCTCGGCCTGCAGGATCGCGGCCACCGGCCGCCGCGCCGCCCAGCGGGCCGGTATCGCCGTCAGCACGGCGACGAGCAGCACCGCGCCGATGATCACCACCAGCAGGTCCGGCGCAGTCGGCATCGTCTCCGCCTGGCCGCCGTGCTTCGCCGCGTTGTAGAGGAGGAATCCGCCGGGGATGCCGAGCAGAGCCCCGATGAGCGCGGGCAGCATCTGCGCCAGCGACAGGCCGGCGGTGACCTGCTGTGGGGTAGCGCCCAAAGCGCGCGTCACCGCCGAGGCGTGCCGGGCATCTTGCGCGATCGCCCGGGTAATGAAGACCGCGTTGACGGCGGCCAGCACCACCAACCCCACTGTGACCACGAGCAGCACCTCGTTTGCCCGGGCGGTCCGGGGATTGACGAGACCGGAGACGCTGTTGAATTCCACCGAGTTGAGGCGGCCGTGGACGATCAGGACGGCGACGACGCCGCTGACCGTGACGAAGATGCTGAGCACGCTGAGCGTCGTGCGGCGCAGCCGGCGCGCCATCACCCGCAGGCCGATCAGCAGCGGCAC
>DASZLL010000034.1:0-14147 GCA_035552395.1 Acidimicrobiales bacterium | reverse complement strand
GCCACCGGGGACCTTCCGGCGCCACAACCCACCTTCCCGGCCGTCTACTCCGTGACGCTCGAGCCTGCGACGTCGGTGGCCTCCGTGTCCCCGTACTTTGACGACGAGGACGCCGCCACCGTGGCCAACACAGGCTCGGGGGCAGGGCAGAAGGTGGTGCACCTTGCGCTGACCGATCCGGACTCGAACGAGATCGTCCCCACCGACGCGCCGCGATTCGGGGGCGAGTTCATGTTGACCAGCAAAGGTGACCAGGAGCAGATGTCGGGAGCAAGGCGAAGTCTCCCGGCGCGCTGTCGGTCCTCTCGCTCTCCGCAGCGGTCGACGACACCGCGTGGGCCGAGCGACCCGGCGTCCTCAACGGCACCGATTCCACCAACGACGCGATCGACGTCGTCGTCGGCGCGTTCCCCAAGGGACCGATCGTCGCCGCGACGCCGTGCGGATCCAACGACGCGCCCGCGACGTGCCCCGCCCCGGGGTTCCCCCGAACTACCTGGCCTCGCTGAACGCCTGGACCGGCGCGGTGACGCCGCTGGTCGTGGCCGGCGCCGACGTCGTCCCCCAGGGCGGGTTGGTGTTCATCGCCTTGCCCAAGAGGTAGGGGTCACCACCTCCTCGAAGGAGGGGGTGCGCACAGTAGTTACACCTCCCGTGCGGAGCTTCGACGCATCCGCGCGGTTGTCATGCGCTCGTGTTGCGGACGTTGTAACGTCCGTCGCGATGCCGGGGGGCTGGTAGGCATGCACGCGTGGGGGTCGCGCCCGCTGCGGGCGCTTTCTACCTCCATGCCCGCGTAGGTTCTCTCATGGGTCCGACCCTCGAGGCGGCAGCAAATCCGGCCGACGGCGAGGCGAGCCAACGCGAGCCCGTCCTGGGCGCCCACGGCATCACCATCGGCTTCGGCGGCGTCCTCGCGCTCGACGACGTCTCCATGTCGGCCGGGCCGGGCGAGGTGGTCGGGGTGATCGGGCCCAACGGCGCCGGCAAGACGACGTTGTTCAACGTGATCTGCGGGTTCGTCCATCCGAGCGCGGGCCACCTCACCTACCGCGGCCGCGAGTTGCATGGGCACCACCCGCACGATCTGGCCAAGCTCAACATCGCCCGCACCCTGCAGGGGGTCGGTCTCTGCGCCGGCCTGACGGTCCGCGAGAACGTCATGCTCGGCGCGGAGCCTGCGTTGCGCAGCGATCTGGCCTCCTCCTTCCTCGGGATCCGGCGCTCGAGCGGGGAGGAGCATCGAACCTCGGATCGGGCGATGGAGATCCTTGACGGCCTCGGCATCGCGGCGCACGCAAACCGGCTGCCCCCCGCCCTGCCGTACGCCGTCCAGAAGCAGGCCGCGTTGGCGCGTGCGCTGATGGCGGAGCCGGAGCTGCTGCTGCTCGACGAACCGGCCAGCGGGCTCTCCGAGAGCGAGATGAGCTCGCTGGGGTCACGCATCCGGGGCCTCACGACGACCACCATGTCGGTGCTCCTGGTGGAGCATCACATGGACCTCGTGATGTCGGTGTGCGACCGCATCGTGGTCTTGAACTTCGGGCGGGTCATCGCCCAGGGCACCCCCGAAGCGATCCGGGCCAATCCTGACGTCGCGACCGCCTACCTGGGGGAAGTGGTGGCCGAAGAGGGCCCCCAGCACCAGGGCGGTGCGCACGATGCTTGAGGTGCGTGACCTCTCCGTGTCCTTCGGAGCGGTACGCGCGCTGCGCTCGGTCTCCTTCGACGCCGAGCCGGGGGCGGTCACCGCGGTGCTCGGTGCGAACGGCGCAGGCAAAACCACCCTGTTGCGCACGATCTCGGGGTTGGTGAAGCCCTTTGGCGGGTCGGTGTCGTTCGACGGGGATGCGCTCGTTGGTCGCAACGTCGAATCCATCGCGCGCATGGGCGTGGCCCACGTGCCAGAGGGCCGCGGGGTGATCGAGGAGCTCACGGTGGAGGAGAACCTCCGACTCGCCACGCTCTGGTGCTTCAAGCGCGCGGAGCGCCAGGGCGCCATCGACGAGATCCTCGAGGTCTTCCCTCGGTTGCGGGGCTTCCGGCGACGGCACGCCTCGACGCTGTCCGGCGGGGAACGCCAGATGCTGGTCCTCGGTCGCGCCCTCATATCGAAGCCAAGGCTCCTGCTCCTCGACGAGCCGAGCCTGGGCCTGGCACCGATCATCACCGCCCAATTGATGGCCTTGCTGCGCGAGCAGACAGAGGGAAAGGACATCACCGTCGTCCTGGTCGAGCAGAACGCGCGCAGCGCGCTGTCCGTGTCGCAGCATGCCGTGATCCTCAACCTCGGACGGGTCGTCGTCTCCGACGAGGCCGCGACGGTGGCGGCGGACGATGCCTTGCGCCACCACTACCTCGGGTTCTAGCGCCGTGACCCTCTTCTTGAACTACACGCTCGACGGCATCGCCAACGGGATGATCTACGCCACCTTGGCCCTCGCCCTCGTCCTCATCTACCGGGCGACGCGCATCATCAACTTCGCCCAGGGCGCGGCGGGAATGCTCACCACCTTCATCGCCTTCAGCCTCCTGTCTCGGGGCTGGGGCTACTGGTGGGCCTTCATCGTGGTGCTGGCGATCGGCTTCGCCCTGGGTGCGGTGACCGAACGTCTCCTCATCCGTCCGCTACACGGCAAGTCGGAGCTGAACCCGGTCATCGTGACCATCGGCTTGCTGGTCGTCTTCGAGGGCCTCGCCGGCGCGATCTACGGGAACGCGAGCCGCGGGTTCCCCGCCGCGTTCTCACAGCGAGGTCTGCGCGTCGGCCACACGGCGATCGCCTTCTCCCACTTTGACGTCTTCATCCTGATCGCCGTCCTGGTCCTCATGGCCGGGACGCTCGTCCTGTTCCGGTTCACCGCCCTCGGTCTGCGCATGCGCGCGACGGCCTTCTCCCGGGAGATCGCCCGCCTTCTCGGGGTGCGAGTAGGCCCGCTGCTCACACTGGGCTGGGGACTGGCCGGGATCGCCGGTTCTCTGGCTGGCCTCCTGGTCGCGCCGACCAGCGCGTTCGGGCCCTATTACATGGACCTGATCCTCGTCTACGGGTTCACTGCCGCCGTGATCGGCGGTCTCGAGAGCCCGGTGGGTGCCTTGGTCGGGGGGCTGATCTCGGGACTCTGTATCTCCTATGTCGGCGGGTACCTCGGGTCCGGGCTCGAGCCGCTCGGCGCGCTCGCCCTCCTGATGGTGGCCCTCATGGCGCGTCCCGAAGGGATCTTCGCCCGGCCCCCGGCCCGGCGGGTCTGACATGGACACGGCCTCTCTCACCCGGTTCCTCCGGCTGCCCCGCCAGCCGCTTCTGCGGCACCTGCTCGTCGCGGCGGGGGCCGGGGTTGTCCTCTACTTCGTCACGGTCCAGCTCAGCACGTACAACGACTATCAAGTCGGCGAGATCGCGTCGTACATCGTCGTGTTGGCCGGGCTCAGCCTGCTCACCGGCACCAACGGCCAGATCTCGCTCGGCCACGGCGGGTTCATGGCGGTGGGCGCCTACACCCTGGGCCTCTTCATGACCCACACCGGGACCAACTTCGTCCTCGAGCTGGCCGCTGCCGCCGCCGTCGCGGCGGCAGCGGGCATCGTGATCGGCCTGCCGGCGACGCGCCTGAAGGGCCCGTACCTGGCCGGCATGACGCTGCTGCTGGCGTTGGCCGTGCCCTCCATCGCGGACAAGTGGCCCGCCACGTTCGGTGGCGACCAGGGCTTGACGGTGAGCGCTCCGACTGCGCCCGGCTCGCTCGTCCAGGAGCAGTGGCTGTCCTGGATCCAGATCCTCGGCGCGCTGATCGTGCTCGTCCTCCTCGCCAACCTTTTGTGGAGCCGCTACGGGCGCGCCTTCCGCGCCGTGCGCGACGACGAGATCGCGGCATCGCTCGCCGGGATCCACGTGGCCCGCACGAAGGTGCTGGCGTTCGCCATCAGTGCGGCATGCGCCGGCTTGGGCGGCGCCTTGCTTGCGCTCTCGACGGGGGTCGTGAACACCGGGGAGTTCCCCCTGACGCTTTCGATCCAGTTGCTGGCGGCGATGGTGCTCGGCGGTACGGGCACACTCATCGGCATGGTCTGGGGTGGCATCCTCCTCGTGTTCCTGCCCCAGTGGTCGACGTCGCTGTCGTCCGACTTCAACCTGGGCAGCGGAGCGAGCGCCTATCTCGCCACCATCATCTTCGGGGTGGTGCTCATCGTCGCGATGCTCGCCGCGCCCAACGGGATCCAAGGCGGCGTGCGATGGCTGTGGGCCCATCGCCCCCGTCTTGGGCGGGGCGATCACGAGGCGCCCGCTCCGGTTCCGGTGTCAACAGGTGACTAACGCAATGTGCAATCAAGAAAAGGGAGAAGGCATGCGACGACAAATAAAGAGACGGACGGGTTGGGCTCTGTGGGCCCGCGCGCTCGTGGCCGGTTCGGTGGGCTGCGCCCTGGGAGTGACACTGCTGCCGGCGACGGCAAATGCGGCGAGCACTCCGGGCGTCACCGCATCGTCGATCACGATCGGCGCCACGGTCCCGCTCACCGGGCCGGCGGCACCGGGCTACGACGAGATTGCGCCCGCCATGGGCGCGCTCTTCGCTTGGGCCAACGCACACGGTGGCGTCGACGGGCGGAAGATCAACTACACGTACCTGGACGACGGCTACAACCCGGCGCAGACGGCCACGCTGACCCGCAAGCTCGTCTTGCAGGACAACATCTTTGCCGACGTCGGGTCGCTGGGGACGCCCACCCAGTCGGCGGTGCAGTCGTTCTTGAACCAGCAGAAGGTCCCGCAGCTGTTCATCGAGTCGGGGTGTAATTGCTGGAACAACCCCAAGTACCCGTTGAGCCTCGGCTGGCAGCCCCCGTACACCATCGACGGGAAGATCCTCGGCGCGTACATCAAGACCAATTTCGCCGGTAAGAAGATCGGCTACCTGTCCCAGGACGACGAGTTCGGCCAGGACGTGGTGAAGGGCCTCGACATGGAGCTCCCCTCCTCCTCGGTGGTCTCGCGCCAAACCTATGACGCGGCCACACTGTCAGGCCCGCTCTCGAACCAGATGGCGGCGCTGAAGGCGGCGGGAGCGCAAGTCGTGGTGCTCGCCACCATCCCGGCGGCCACCGCGCTGGCCATGCTGCCGGCTGCGGTCATCGGCTTCTCGCCCCAGTACGTCGTCGACAGCGTGGGGGCCGACGCGCCGACGGTTGGGCCGCTGCTCTCGTCCTTCACCCAGAAGGGCGGCGGGTCGGCGGCGCAGGCCGCCGCCGCGGGCGGGCTGCTGAACAACGTCATCACGACGGCGTACTTCGCCCCCGAGTCGGAGGCAGCCAACTCGTGGGTGCAGGTAGAGAAGGGGATCCTCCAGAAGTACGCCCCTGCGCTCTACGCGAAGTACGGCCTCGACGGCAACACGTCGTACGGCGTTGCTCTGGCGTACACCTTCGTCCAAGCGCTGCAGAAGGCCGGCAAGAACCTGACGAGGGCCAGCCTGATGGCGGCAATCAACTCCAGCGGGAAGAGCTTCGTCACCCCGGGCTTTGTGCCGTTGTCGTATTCGAAGTCGGTGCACTTCGGCTTCGAGGGCGAGGAGGTCGTCAAGCTCGAGAGCTCGGCTCCGCCGGCGGTGACGCCGACCGGCAGCTGGATCGGCAGTGTGCCCGTCGGCCCCGTCCAGGTGACCAGCCCAGGCAAGGGACCGATCACGAAGTACACGGGTCCGACGTCGAAACCGCCGAAGAGCCTGTCTTCGACTTCTTGACGCTCGGTGTGATCGGCGGCGGGGTGCGACCCCCGCCGCCGACCCCCGCCGCGGGCGGACGCGCCAGCGAGCTCAGCCGGTGCGCGCCGCCAGCCAGGACGCCACCACCGCAGCAGCCTCCTGCTCGCTCTTGCGCAGTGAGTGGTCGCCCTCGACGAAGGTGAGCGTGACGTCGCCGGGGATGGCGGCGGTCTCGCGCTCCAGCTCTTCGGGTGAGGCGAACGCATCACGCCGGCCCGAGACGAACAGGCACGGGAGGGTGAGCGCCGGGAAGTGCTCGGTGCGGAGCCGCTCCGGCCTCCCCGGCAGGTGCAACGGGTAGCTGACGAGTACGAGCGCGGCCGCCTCGAGGCCGTCGGCCACGGCCATCGAACACATGCGCCCGCCGAACGATCGCCCTCCTACCGCGATGCGGCCGATGGCCACGTCGAGTCGCTCCGCCAGCGCCGACGCCGCCACCCGCACGGTCTCGATGCACACCGCCGGCGGGTCGGTCCGGCGCTTGCCGGCAGCCCGCCCGGGGAACTCCACCCGTTCGACGGCGATCCCGAGGGGGGTCACCGCCTCCTCGATGGCGACGAGCCCGGCGTGGTCCCGGCCCGCGCTCGCTCCGGGCGTAACGATGAGGCCGGCGACCGCGGTGCGGGGCATGGAGCAAGTCTGACCGAGCCGGCCGAAACAGCGCCGCCGCGTGCGCCATCCGGCCGGCCGAATGCGAGAGTGTCGAGGTGACGGGGGATGTCGGCGCGCACGGAGAGCCAGACAATTGGCGTAGTCGAGTGGCGAGGGCCGTCGGCACCATCGACAAGGCCCGCCCGCTCAGCACCAACGCCTGGCTGGTCGAGGCCGGTGGCCGGCGGGTGGTCGCCAAGGTCGGTCCGGGTGCCCGCGACGAGGCCGACGGGTTGCGACGCCTCGGCGCGGTGACGGGCGGGCCACCCGTCCCCGCGGTGGTGATGGACGACGACACCCTGCTCGTCACGGTCGCCATCGACGAGGCGACGCGCGCACCAGCGCACGACGAGCACCTCGGCCGCGCGCTGGCCACGCTGCACGCCACTGTGCTGCCCGAGTGGGGCGGCGGGTCGTCCTGGGTCGGCGCCTGCCCGGTCGAGCCGTCACGGTGGCCCGACGGCACCGGTTTCTACGCCAGCCGCTTAGCTGAGCTGGCCGCGCGCTGCGAGCTCGAGGACGCGGTCGCGCCCGTCATCACCCGACTGCCCGAGCTGCTGCCGCCGGGCCCCCCCGCCCTGCTGCATGGCGACCTGTGGTGGGGCAACGTGCTCTTCGGAGCCGACGGCCGCACGTGGCTCATCGACCCGTCGGTGCACGGCGGGCACCCCGAAGAGGACCTGGCCATGCTTGCCCTCTTCGGTCCTGTCCCCGGCCGACTGCTGGACGCCTACCAGGAAATGCGCCCGCTCCCCGACGGTTGGTCCGAGCGCGTGGCGCTGTTCCAGCTCCCTCCGCTGCTGGTGCACGCCGTCCTCTTCGGCGTCATCTACCGCTCCCAAGCACGCGACATCGCGCGCCGCTTCGCCTGAGTGAGGGCCGCTCGCCTTGCGCCGGCCCCGGCCCCACACGATCTAATGGCGTCCATGGCCACCCCAATGGAGTTCTGGCTCTACCTGCCCCAGATGCGCCTCGACATGGACGACCTGGTCGCTCGCGCCCGGGCGGCGGAGGCGGCAGGTTTCCGCGGCCTGGCCGGCATGGACCACCTGGCGCCACCTGGCGCCGAGTCCCAGCCGATGTTCGAGGCCATGACCACGAACGCGTGGGTGGCCGCCAAAACAAGCGACCTGCGCGTCGGCTCGCTCGTCCTCTGCGACTCCTTTCGCCACCCCGTGGTCCTGGCCAAGGAGGCGGTCACGATCGACCGCGCTTCGGGGGGCCGCTTCGAGCTCGGCATCGGCTGGGGCTCAGTGACCGACGAGTTCGAGGCCTACGGGATCGGTTCCACCGAGTCCAAGTTCCGCGTCGGCCGGCTCAAGGAGTCGCTCGAGATCATGACGGCGCTGTGGCGCGGCGAGGCGTTCGACTACGAGGGCGAGCACTTCATCGTGCACCAAGCGCAACAGCAACCAACGCCGCTCGGGCCCATCCCCATCGTCATCGGCGGCGCTGGCCGCAAGACCATGGAGCTGGTTGCGGCCCACGCTGATTGGTGGAACGTCCACGTGAGCATCCTTGACCGCTTCGACGAAATGCGCGAGCGGGCCGGGCCGGCGCGCTGTTCGCTCCAGGTGCAGGTGGCCTTCGTCGGGGCGGGCGCCGATCGCGAGGCCATCGACCAGACGGCCCGCCGGCGCTTCTGGGGTGGCCACGTGCTCGGTACCGCACCCGAGCTCGTCGACTACTTCGGCGGCCTCGCCGAGCGCGGCGTCGAGCGCGCCTACGTGTGGTTCACCGACTTCGCGCCGCCCGAGACCCTCGAGGCCTTCGGCAACGAGGTGATCGGCGCGCTCAGCCCGCCGGCGTGAACTCGAGCCCGAGCCGCGTCAGCCCGCGCAAGATATAGGTCGGCACGTAGTCGTACCGCCGAGCCTCGGGCGGTCCGTGGACCGACTCGGCAATCCGGATGTCCGCCATCCGCTCGAGCAGCCGCTCGATGCTGATCCGCGTCTCGGCGCGAGCGAGCGGCCCACCGGGGCAGGCGTGCGGCCCGCGGCCGAAGGCGAGATGCTCCTTCGCATTGGCGCGGTCCAGGCGGAACTCGTTGGGCTCGTCGAAGCGGCGTGGGTCGCGCCCGGCGGCGCCGTTGAGCACCATTACGGTCGACCCGGCCGGGATTTCGACGCCCCCGACGTTCACGGCGGACCGGGACAGGCGGAAGTCCCCCTTGACCGGGCTCTCGTAGCGCAGGCACTCCTCGACGAAGCCGGCGACGAGGGCGGGATCCGCGCGCAGGCGGTCCTGGATGTCGCCGTGCTCGCCGATGGTCTGCAACGCCGTCCCGAGCAGGCGGACCGTCGTCTCTTGCCCGGCCGAGAACACGTTGGCCGCCACCCGGGCGACCTCGATCGCCTCGGGCAGGGACCCGTCGGGGAACGTTGCCGTCGCCAACCCGGTCAGGACGTCGGCGCGCGGCTCACGACGGCGGTCCTCGACGTAGGCGGTGATGCGCTCGTAGAGGAACTCGAGCGGCGAATGGCTGAGCGAGGCCGAGCCGGTGCTGCCCAGACCCTGCGGGCGGTGCGAGCCGCCGCCCTGGAGCTCCTCGCGAAACCACTCGTGGTCCTCTTCGGGGACGCCCAGGAGGTCAGCGATGACGTAGAGGGTGAACGGCCCGGCGAAGTCGCGGACGAACTCGCACTCGCCCCGCTCGATGAACTCGTCGATCTGGCGGTCGGCGTGCCGCCACATGAAGTCCTCGTTCTCCTTCAGCCGCTTGGGTGTGATCAGCCGCATCATCAGGCCGCGGTGCGCCTTGTGCTTGGGCGGGTCCATCACGATGATCTGGTCGCTGAAGGGCAGCTCGTCTCGATGCTGCTCGATCAGGTCGCTGACGTCGTCACCCTCGAGCGGCACGGGGAACCCTGGGAACGGGCCGGTGACGGCGTTGCAAGACGAGAACGTCGCGGTGTTGGTGAAGACGGCGACCGCCTCGTCGTACCCAGTCACCATCACGACGTCGTGTTGGGGCTCCTGATGCACCGGGCACTGGGCGCGCAGGTGGTCGTAGAAGGGGTACGGGTCGGCCACCAGCTCGTTGCCCCGGAAGAAATCGATGCCGTCGAACTCCCCCATCAGGTGCTCCTTCGTGCGTCCCGCCGCCGGTCCCGACTCGGGTGAGAATGTCGTTCTCACCAGGGAGAGTATCACTTCGACCACCCGCCTTTCCCGGCGGCGACGGCGGGTGGGACCGCCTGGCCCAATCCGCCGGACCCGTCTCCGAGGGCTGGAGCCGGCCCGGCCGGGCCCGCGCCCGCCGCGCCACGCGGCCGCGTCGCCGGCCCATTGGTCCAGTTCGGAGGCAAGAAGGGCAATTCCGCGATTCGCCTAACATCATTGCCAACGCGTCTGGGGAGGATCTGGGATGAGGACGGTTGTCGTCGGTGCATCGAGTGGGCTGGGGCGCTGCATCGGGGTGGGCCTGACCCAACGGGGCGCCCGGACCGCGTTGCTGGCACGCCGGCTCGAACGGCTCGAGGCGGCGGCGAAAGAGGCCGGTCCGGGCACGCTGGCCCTCGCCTGCGACGTCACCGACACCGAGTCGTGCCGGTCGGCCATCAACGAGGCGGCCGAGCAGCTGGGCGGGCTCGACGCGCTCGTCTACACCCCGGCGATCGGGCCGCTGGCCGGCCTGGTCGACATGGACGCCCAGACATGGCGACGCGTGTTCGACACCAACGTCATCGGTGCTTCGCTGGTGACGGCGGCCGCCCTCCCCCACCTGGCCGCGACCAACGGCGTCGCCCTCTATCTGTCCTCGGTGAGCGCGTCGCTCACCCCGCCCTGGCCCGGCCTCGGTGCCTACGCCGTCAGCAAGGCGGCCCTCGACAAGCTCGTCGAGGCCTGGCGGGCGGAACACCCGGCGGTTGGCTTCACTCGCGTGATCGTCGGGGACTGTGCGGGCGGCGAGGGCGACTCCATGACCGGCTTCGCCAACGACTGGGATCACGACCGCGCCGTCGAGTTCGGGACCAAATGGGCGGAGCGCAAGTACCTGAGCGACAGCCTCATCGAGGTGGACGAGCTCGTCACGGTGATCGACTCGCTTATCCGCCATGGCCAGAGCCTGAGTCTGCATTCGGTCACAGTCGCGCCGCGCACCGTGCCCGGTGCGCCTCCGCCGCCCAAGCTCGAGCTCGAGCTCGACCCACAGGGGTCGTGACCCGGCGGCTGGTGAAGCCGTGAGACTCGAGCGGTATCCCTATCGGGCGCGCGCCTGGTGGGGTGAGGCCGTCGTGGCGGAGTCCGACGCTTGCTGGTGCCTAGAGCGCGAGGGTCAACCCTCCCTCCTGTATTTCCCTCGCCGCGACATCGACCTGTCCTTGTTCTGCCTCGTCGGCCCTGGATCCCTGCCTGAAGGCGGCGCGGCCGAGGTGTGGAACGCCGAGTCGGCCGAGGGTGATCCGGTGTTGTCGATCGTGACGGCCGCGAGCCCCGAACTCGGTCCGCTGCAGAGCCACGGCCGGTTCGACACCGACCGGGCGCGCGTCGAGGTACTCGACGGCGATCTGCAGGACGGCGACGACCACGCGGCCAAGCGCTTCCCCACGTGGGGGGACACGACGCACCTCGTCGACCTGCTCGACGTGCGCCCAGACGGGGAGCTCAGTTTCGTCGGCGCCGCCCATACCGACGGCCACCGGCCGGTCGTGGAGGGGAGCCAGATGCTCGGCCAGGCGATCGTCGCAGCCGGGCGCCACGCGCCGGAGCGCCGGGTGGTGTCCGCCACCATGCTGTTCTTGCGTGCCGCCGACGCCGGCCGACCCCTGCGCTTCGAGCTGTCCGAGCTGAGCGCGGGGCGGTCCTTCATCGGACTCGGCGTCGAGGTGCTCCAAGAGGGCCGTCGGTGCGCCGCCGGTACCATGCTCCTCGACGTCACGGGACCCGAGATCGTCCGGCACGCCGTCGCGCCGCCCGGAGTCCCCGGGCCGACCCAGTGCGTCCCACTCGACATGGCCGTCACCGGACGCGACATCAGGGTCCTCGACGGCGCCTACACCAACGACCCCGACGTCCCGGTCGGGCCACCCACCATCGACTGCTGGGTCCGGTTCCATCGACTACCCGACGACGCGCCCCTGCACGCCGGCCTGCTCGCGCAGTTCACGGGGCACATGCCGATCGCCACTGCACTCCGCCCCCATGAGGGAATTGGCCAATCCGCCGCGCACCGCACTCTGTCGATGGGGATCAATGCAATCAACCTGTCGTTCCACCGCGCCGTACGCGCCGACAAATGGATGCTCTATCACCATGAGTCCACCTTCGCCGGGGACGGCATGACCCACGCGACGTGCCGCGTCCACGACGAGGGCGGCGATCTGCTGGCGTCGTTCAGCGTCGAGGCGATGGTGCGCCCGTTCCCTGGCGGCGTGGGCGCGCGGGATGAGCGGACGGCAATGTGAGCCTGAGCACGGGACGCGGGCCCCTCAGCGGGCGGCCGGCTGGTCGCTTCACCGCGCCGATGCCGTCGGACGTCGCCTACCTCGAGCCACTCCACCGGCGCGTCCGCGCCGTCAAAGACGGCCAGACCCTGATCGATAGCGAGCGAGTGCTCCTGGTCCACCGGCCGGGCCGGCCGCCCTCGTACGCCTTCCCGGAGGGTGACGTGCAGGGCCTGCCCGTGCACCCCGAACCCGATTCCCCGGGCTACGTCACGGTGGACTGGGCCGCCGTCGACTCCTGGTTCGAGGAGGCCGAGGAGGTCGTGGGGCACCCCCGCAACCCCTACCACCGCGTCGACTGCCTGCACTCCGAACGCCGGCTCGTGGTCGAGGCCGGTTCCACCACCCTGGTCGACACAGCCGAGACCCTCGTCGTCTGCGAGACGTCGCTCGCGCCCCGGCTCTATGTCGACAGGCGGCACGTCCGGATGGACCTCCTCGATCACAGCAGCACCGAGACGTACTGCCCGTACAAGGGCACGGCCACATATTGGTCGGCCCGCGTCGGCGACATGGTCCTGGCCGACGTTGCCTGGAGTTACGAGGACCCACTTCCCGAATCGACTCCGCTCCGCGGGTTCTTGAGCTTCGACGAGTCCCGCGTGACGCTCCACCACGACCTTCACGCCGACGACTAACGCCTCAGAAGTCGCATCCGCCCAACTCCCTTGGCTCCGCTCAGAATTCCCACAACTCGAGAAATGGGCGACACCAGCCGGACGCCGAGCCGGTGGCTGTAATCGGCTTCATGATCTCGAGTCAGATCGCTAAAACGACGACCAGTCCCCCTCCGAGTCAGTGGTTTGCGCTAGTTCGATGGGATGGCCGTCGGGGTCGCGGATGTAGCAACGAATCTCATACGCGTGCTGCTTAGGGGGCGTCAGGAACTCGGCTGCCCTGGCACGTCACTCCTTGTACTTGGGATAGATGTCCGTGACTCGGATATTGAGAAAGGCGCTGCACCGGTCGGGGTTGGGTGGCGTCTCCAGAGTCACCGTTGGCTTGTCGTCAGTCGGATCTCCGCCAGCATCGATGACAATGAAGCTGTTGGCGAGTGCGACATTGGTCCGCGCTGGGCCGAAGACCTCGGTTCCGCCGAGCACTTCGGTATAGAACCGCTTGGAGCGTTCGACGTCGTCCGACTCGATGAAGGGGTCAGCAGCATCCTTCTTCGGAGTCGTTGTCTTCAGCCAACTCGCACCTCCAGAGGTTGGGCACAAAACCCGACGACCGCCGGGTCTGCAGTCGATGTTCTAATGAGCGAAGTATCGCTTTCTTTGCACGTCACGACTAGGGGCCATCCCATTGGATTCCGACGGGTCCCTCATCTTGGACGAAGGGATTCCAGGGCGTCCCCGCACGCTCGACGAAGACCCTCTCGACTACTCGTCCCCGCTATGCATATCCGCCGGATGTGCTCCGCCGATCTCACTCACGACGACTTTGGCGGCCCTGTGCTGGTCAACTGACTCTAAAGACGCGGTACTCGACGCCGCTCGCCAATAGACGGCCCTCAGCAACAAAGAGGCTTGTGGTGATCCAGCTGTAGCGCTCGTCTCCAGTTTCAAATCGTGGCGTGGTTCGGAAGTATTGGTCATTCCAGTCGGTCACGGTACCGCTTGCAGTCGCGTTCATGACTTTGTCGTTCAACTCAAGTAATCCCGTGTAATGGGCGTAGATGTAGGCACCATCGTCGGTAACCATCTGGCCCCGCACGTCAATCTGTCCCCACCTGTCGGAGCCCAAGGTGATCCAGTCGCCGCCACCTGACAGAAGCGTGCCGTTGAGTCGCTCTCCGCTCACCTTCCCTTCGGCTATCTCCAAGAACATCCGGCTCCCGAACGTCAAGGCCGGTTTTAAGCTGGCGGAAAGATCAAATTCGTGAACGAGTTCCATGGACACCTCCTCGTCTCGCAAACGCGAGCGTACGGCGGGTTCCGTTTCCCCGGCAAAGCATCACTTGGTCGCCCGAATGCTCCACGAGGAAACGTTCCGGACCAGCTGAAGACCGCACCGAACGCGAAGTGTCGTTACGTCGGCCCCCCAGTTCACGCTCGAGAGGGCAAGCGACCCCACTCGCGTGACGCCGGCCACCGTGCCCTTGACGGTTTCATCACCGAATTCATCACCGATCGATATCGATCGCGAGACAGAGATGTGGACGTCACGGCTCGGAGTGACCGGTGAGGTCAAGTGAGCAAAGGGTGTCCACGACCGCCGGAACCTTCAGCCCATGGGCTGGGCAAGCGCAACGATGATCCCCTCGGGGCCCCGGACGTAGGCCATC